>JBJELA010000184.1:0-2231 GCA_051878915.1 Candidatus Weimeria sp. | reverse complement strand
GAGAGCCAAGGGCGGCGTTCTCGATATGGAGACAGATGTTGTTTCTGATATCGATGCCTATGGTCCGGCTTATATCGATGATTCTATGAAGGACGACGAGCAGATCGTAGGTCTTCAGACTGATAAGCCGCTGAAGAGAGCTTTTATGCCTTACGGCGGTATCAGAATGGCAGAGGAGGCTCTGACTACATATGGTTATACTCCTAATCCACAGCTCCATGAGATTTTTACAAAGTATCACAAGACTCATAATGAGGCAGTTTTCGATACCTATACCCCGGAGATGCTCACAGCCCGTCACTGCCATATTGTTACAGGTCTTCCTGATACCTACGGCAGAGGCCGTATCGTAGGCGACTACAGAAGAGTAGCCCTTTACGGTATCGATTACCTGATCGAGAAGAAGGAAGAGGACAAGGCAGCTACAGGTCACAACGATATGATGACTGGTAAGGTTGTCCGCTTAAGAGAAGAGATCGCTGAGCAGATCAAGGCTCTGAAGAAAATGAAGAAGCTCGCCGAGTCTTATGGATTTGATATTTCAAAGCCGGCAAAGACTGCTAAAGAGGCTGTTCAGTGGCTTTATTTCGGATATCTCTCAGCTATCAAGCAGCAGAACGGCGCCGCTATGTCAGTCGGACGTATCTCAACCTTCCTTGATATCTATATTACAAGAGACTTGAACAAGGGACTTATTACAGAGAAGGATGCCCAGGAGCTTATCGACCATCTTACGATGAAGTTCCGTATGGTTAAGTTCGCCCGTATCCCTTCTTATAACGAGCTCTTCTCAGGTGACCCGGTATGGGCTACACTCGAGGTAGCAGGCATCGGAATGGACGGAAGAAGCATGGTCACAAAGAATGACTATCGTTTCCTTCATACGCTTGAGAACATGGGACCGGCACCTGAGCCGAACCTTACTGTACTTTACAGCAGTGACCTTCCTGAGAACTTCAAGAAGTACGCCGCAAAAATCTCAGTAGACACCTCATCCATCCAGTACGAGAACGATGATGTGATGAAGCCTGTATGGGGCGATGACTACAGCATCTGCTGCTGTGTATCCGCTACCCAGACAGGTAAGGAGATGCAGTTCTTCGGTGCCAGAGCTAACCTCGCGAAGGCTCTCCTTTACTCTATTAACGGCGGTAAGGACGAGAAGTTCAAGGATAAGCAGGGACACCATATTCAGGTAGGTCCGGAGATCGCTCCGATGACTTCTGATGTACTCGACTATGATGAAGTAGTCCACAAGTATGATCTGACTCTTGACTGGCTCGCAGGACTCTATGTAAATATCCTCGACCTGATCCACTATATGCATGACAAGTATTACTACGAGTCAGCAGAGATGGCTCTTATCGATACGAACGTACGCCGTACCTTCGCTACAGGTATCGCGGGATTTTCACATGTAGTTGATTCGCTTTCAGCCATCAAGTACGCTAAGGTTACAGCAATCCGTGACGAAGAGGGTGTTACCACAGATTTTAAGATCGAGGGAGACTTCCCTAAGTATGGTAATGATGATCCGAGAGCCGATGAGATTGCTGTAAAGCTCCTGAAGACTTTCATGGGTAAGCTTAAGAAGTTCCATACCTACAGGGATTCAGATGCTACTACCTCTATCCTTACGATCACTTCCAACGTCGTATATGGTGAGGCAACAGGCGCTACTCCTGACGGAAGAAAGGCGTTTACTCCATTCGCACCTGGCGCAAACCCTGCTTACGGCGCTGAACAGAACGGTCTTCTGGCATCACTTAACTCTGTTGCAAAGCTTCCTTATGAGTATTCACTCGACGGAATCTCAAATACCCAGACCATGACTCCGGATTCACTCGGACATGATGAGGATGAGAGAAAGGGCAAGCTTGTCAATGTTCTTGACGGATATTTTGACCAGGGCGCTCACCATCTGAATGTCAATGTCTTCGGCAAAGAGAAGCTCCTTGACGCTATGGATCATCCAGAGAAGCCTGAGTACGCTAACTTCACGATCCGTGTATCAGGATACGCTGTGAAGTTCATTGATCTCACCAGAAAGCAGCAGCTCGATGTGATCAGCCGTACCTTCCATGATCATCTTTGATCTGATAGCCTGATTTTTTAACAGCTGCCGCAGATAATTGTTTATTTATCTGCGGCAGTTTTTATAGAAAGCTTTATAGATAGGAAAAGTTTGAAACAAAGTAGCGCTTAAGGAAAACTAAAAAAGGGCATAGTAA
>JBJELA010000183.1:0-2235 GCA_051878915.1 Candidatus Weimeria sp. | reverse complement strand
CCCTTGAAGGAATCATTCTTTAAGGTCTTTAATGCTTCCTCTGTATAGTAGCAGAGTCCGTATCCTGTAGCCTCTGTTCTGGCAAGTGATCCGCCATAGGTAAGTCCCTTTCCTGTAAGGACTCCTGTAAACTCGTTTCTGAGTCTCTTATACTGTCCGAAAAGGTATCCGATCTCACGTCCGCCTACTCCGATATCTCCTGCAGGAACATCCGTATCAGCGCCGATATGCTTTGCAAGCTCTGTCATAAAGCTCTGGCAGAACTTCATGACTTCTCTGTCACTCTTTCCCTTAGGATCGAAGTCAGAACCACCCTTGCCGCCTCCGATAGGAAGACCTGTAAGTGAATTCTTGAATATCTGCTCGAAGCCTAAGAACTTCAGAATAGACAGGTTTACAGAAGGATGGAATCTGAGACCTCCCTTGTATGGTCCGATGGCTGAGTTGAACTGGACTCTGTAGCCACGATTTACCTGAACCTTACCGTTATCATCTACCCACGGTACTCTGAAGAGAATGACTCTCTCAGGCTCTACGAGACGACCGATGACGTTCTCCTCCTCGAGCTTCGGGTTCTTCTCGACAACCGGCTCAAGTGATTCAAGAACCTCTCCTACTGCCTCAAGGAACTCCTTCTGCTCAGGATTTCTCTGCTCAAGTCCATCATAGACCTGCTGTAAATAGCTGCTTTTGAACTTCATCTGAAAAAACTCCTTTCTTTCCTTTTCCTTTTTCCTTTTTCTTTTCAGACTTTTGTCTATACGGAGTGGACAAAAGTCCGCTTCACACAAACAGTATTATTATAGCATATTCAGCTTAATTGTAAAGAAATTTTTTGATTTTTAGAAAATCACACGGGTTCATGAGAATATCAGAACTGCTCTGCCCAGCTCTTAAGCTCATCAACAGAAACATCAGCCGGGAAACGCTTTCCCTCTGCGACATCTGCCTTCGGAGCCAGAGCCTGCATATTTTTGCCTGAATTACCGATAGGACTTACACCTGAAGTGGCAAAAGGGATAACCCTCTTTCCTGAAAAATCTTCACTCTCCATAAAGGAATCGATTATTCTCGGCTCCCTGTACCACCATACAGGAAATCCGACAAATACCCTCGAGTACTGTCCGAAATTATCCACCCTGCCTTTGAGCGCCGGCCTTGCTGAAAGATCCGCGTTTTCCCTTGAAGACCTCGACTGCTTGTTAGTCCAGTCTATATCGGCTGACGTATATTTTTCCTGAGGTTCGATCTCGTACAGATCCGCTCCTGTTGCTTCTGCAAGCCTCTCGGCCACTTTTTTTGTAACTCCTGCTCCGCTTGCTGTAAAATATGCTACTAAAGTATCGCTCATTGTGTGCCTCCTTTAATTTTTCTACAGTTTACTTTACTCTTAAGCTCTGGCAATGTAAAATGCATCTTACACATATCACTATAAAAGATCTGCATAGCCGCAGGAACCTGCTTCCGTATTATCGGAGCATGTTCTCTTTCACAAAAGCGATCTCTTTCTTATAGCCTTCATCCTCATTCGGAGTCTCAAGGATAAAAGGTCTGTCCTGCAGGCATGGATGTCTGATCACATTTATCAGAGCGTCCTCACCGATTATTCCACGTCCCAGCTTTTCATGTCTGTCCTTATGCGAGCCGCATGGATTCATGCTGTCGTTCAGATGAACCGCATAAAGCCTGTCTATACCGATCACTTCGTCAAAATGTCTTAGAACATCGTCCAGGTCATTACGGATATCATATCCGCCATCCCAGATGTGACAGGTATCAAGGCATACTCCGACTTTATCTCTGAGCCCGGGATCCACCAGATCGATTATCTGCCTCAGCTCCTCAAAAGTTCTTCCGATCTCTGTACCCTTGCCGGCCATTGTCTCAAGAAGTACAGTCGTCGTCTGTTCGGGCTTTAAAGACTCATTCAGAACTTCCGCGATTATCTCTATCCCTTTCTGCGCTCCCAGGCCTGTATGAGAACCCGGATGAAAATTAAAAAAACTTCCCGGGATCATTTCCATTGCCGCCAGGTCTTCCTGAAACACAGTCCTTGCGTACTCCCTTGTTTCTTCCTTAGCACTGCAGAGATTCATGGTATAAGGCGCATGGGCGACAAGTCTGCCAAATCCTTCTTTTTCCAGAAAATCCCTGAGCCTTTTCACATCATCTGGATCCGGATGCTTTGATCTGCCTCCCCGTGGATTCCTCGTAAAGAAGGCAAAAGTATTCCCG
>JBJELA010000182.1:0-2258 GCA_051878915.1 Candidatus Weimeria sp. | reverse complement strand
GGAAGACTATATCTGCGAGGTCGATATGGACGAGGACGACATGGCTCGCCTCTACTGCGGACACTATCCATCCTGCCCGTACTTTCAGTCAAATGATGAGTACGAGGTCGTAAAACACCAGGCATTCTGACATGATTGATCTAATTGAAAAATTAAAAGAAACAAAAGACCTTACAAACGGGGAATTTATGCGCCTCCTGACCATGCCTACGGCTGTGCCGGAGGCGCTTTTTCCAAATACACCGGAGGCTTCCTCTGCTCCATGCTCTACTTTGCCCTTTAATCTGGAGTTTACGGATGACGAGGAGTCTCTTTTTTCAGCTGCTGATGAAGTCAGAAGGCAGGTCTACGGCACAGGCGTCTATGTCCGTGGACTTATAGAATTCACCAGCTACTGCAGAAATAACTGCTATTACTGCGGGATCCGCCGTGACGACAGGGAGCTTAAGAGATACCGCCTGACTAAGGAGGAAATCCTCAGATGTACTGATGAGGGCTACGGGCTGGGATACAGGACCTTCGTGCTCCAGGGCGGGGAGGATCCTTTTTTTACAGATGAAAGGATCTGCGATATCGTATCAGCCATCCATTCGGCTCACCCTGACTGTGCCATAACTCTTTCCATCGGCGAAAAATCAAAGGAATCCTATCAGAAATATTTCGATGCCGGAGCTGAGAGATACCTGCTGAGGCATGAGACCGCGAATGAGGAGCACTACAGAATCCTTCATCCGGCGGAGCTTTCACTTTCTCACAGAAAGCAGTGCCTCTATGACTTGAAGGAGATCGGCTACCAGATCGGAGCCGGTTTTATGGTGGGTTCGCTGAAGCAGACGCCGGAATATCTCCTGGATGACATCAGGTTTCTGCAGGACCTGCAGCCTGATATGATAGGAATCGGGCCGTATCTGACGCACCATGCGACTCCATTTAAGGACTGCTGCAATGGTTCGATCGCGATGACCTTAAGACTGATCTCAATTCTAAGGCTCTGCTTTCCGTACGCGCTTATTCCGGCTACGACCGCGCTTGGAACGATCCATCCGAAGGGAAGAGAGTACGGTCTTAGCGCCGGAGCAAATGTCGTGATGCCAAATCTTTCACCTACTGGAGTCAGAAAACTCTATTCCCTCTATGAAAATAAAATCTGTACAGGCGAACTTTCTTCAGCCTGCAGAAGCTGTATAGAAAGGCGCGCGGCCTCCAGCGGCTACCATCTCGTGGTAGGACGGGGAGATGTAGCAGCGCACTGAAATCCGGCCCAGAAATTTTTTTAAAAAACTACTTGACAAATAGGAATTATATGAATATAATACAAAGCATAACAGAGATAACCTATTAAGCCGATAGGATTTGTAGAGATACAAAGGAGGCTCATATGATTCATTACTTCAAGGATATACGATGTCGTAACCGATGTTGCGGCAGAAGCCAGTCAGACAGTTTTTTATCAGGAGATTATCTGATGCGGGGCACCGCAGAGGATTGATATATTTTTTAAAGAGAAAGGATTTTTATCATGAGTAAATACGTTAACACAACACTGGAACTGATCGGAAATACACCGCTTCTTAAGGCTGACCGTTATGCAAAGGCTGCAGGAGCAGACGCAGCGAACATTTTCGCAAAGCTTGAGCTCTTCAACCCTGCAGGTTCAGTAAAGGATCGTATCGGCCTTGGAATGATCGAGGACGCTGAGAAGAGCGGCCGCATCAAGCCAGGCGCTACACTGATCGAGCCTACCTCAGGAAATACAGGAATCGGAATTGCCGCAGTTGCAGCAGTCAAGGGATATAAGGTTATCATAGCTCTTCCTGAGACGATGTCAGTCGAGAGAAGAAATCTCCTGAAGGCATACGGCGCAGAGCTTGTCCTTACAGACGGAGCCAAGGGAATGAAGGGAGCCATTGAGAAGGCTAACGAGCTTCAGAAGCAGATCCCTGGATCAGTTATCCTTGCTCAGTTCGATAACCCTGCTAACTCAGCTACTCATGAGAAGACCACAGGTCCTGAGATCTGGGACCAGACAGACGGAAAGGTTGATATCTTCATAGCAGGTGTTGGTACAGGCGGAACACTTACAGGTGTCGGCCACTACTTAAAGAAGCAGAACCCGAATGTGAAGATCGTAGCAGTAGAGCCTTCAGGAAGCCCGGTTCTTTCAAAGGGACAGGCTGGACCTCATAAGATCCAGGGAATCGGCGCAGGCTTCGTTCCAAAGGTTCTCGATACAAAGGTTTACGACGAGATCATCGAGA
>JBJELA010000181.1:0-2259 GCA_051878915.1 Candidatus Weimeria sp. | reverse complement strand
ATTATTTTTGACCCATTGGGGGCTGTGATTAAACTTAAACGTCCGGATGGCAATGTTGCAGACATAAGAAACGCAGGATTCAGTCAGGCTCTGCTTGATTTCAGAATGGTGTGTCCGCCTGAATCTTTCCTTCACATGACCCGCAGCCGTAATGAAGCAGGGGCAGAGGGAGATATTTTCCTGCCGGATGAGCCTGACAGAATAGGTGAGACTGTAAAGCCTTTTTTAGATGCCTGCCGTGGTTCTGATATGCAGGTGAAAGGAGCAATGGCTCCGGTAATTCCGCCTGACAGGTCAAATCCTGCTATGAACGATTATCATCGCGCGCTGTCAGCCGCCAGCGTCAGATGTGCGATAGAGTCTGGATGCGAGTGGTGCATTGTTCCGCCGCTTTTTGTAGGGATTCCGCTGGAGAAAGAAAGAGATGTAAACATCGAATTCTACAAGTCTTTTCTACCGGTTCTGAAGGAATATTTCGAAAAGCATCCTGACGGAGAGTTTAAAATCCTGTTACAAAACCAGTGCCGTGATCACAGCGGTCATCTGGTCAGGGGCATACTTTCTGATGCAGGTGAAGCTGTTGATTGGATTAAAGAGCTTAATGAAGAGTCCGTAAAAGTACTGGGCAGAGAGGTGTTTGGCTTCTGCTTAAATATCGGTCATGTAAATATCTGTGGTCAGGATCTGGATGAGATCACACCGGTGCTTGGAGATTATTTAGATGTGGTTGTCCTGACTGATAATAATGGCAGCGAGGACAGTGAAATGCTACCTTTTATGTGCGCCTCGAGGGGAACAGGCGCCGCCGCTGCAAGTGCTGATACCGACTGGCTGTCTGTGATAAGAGGGTTAAGAAATATTCACTATGATGGTCCTGTTATTCTGGCCATGGCTGATACATTAGTGACATTTCCGGTGTTTATCAGGCCGCAGCTGCTTTCATTCGCAAAGACTGTTGCGGACTTTTTCGTATGGCAGCTGACTTTGGAGCAGACTATTGCCAAGTATTCTCACGTAGTGCTGTTCGGGGCTGGAAATATGTGCAGAAGTTTCATGATGGATTATGGTGAGAAATACAAGCCGCTTTTTACCTGTGACAATAACCAGAGCCGCTGGGGAGAAGAGTTCTGCGGACTTACGATTGAATCGCCTCAGAAGCTTATGGATCTGCCTGATGATACGGGCATTTTTATCTGTAATGAGTATTATACAGAAATCAGAGAACAGCTTGAGTCCATGGGAGTAAAGGGCAGTATTGAGTATTTCAGTGACAGGTATCCGAATACCCAGGCCAGGAAAAGGTTGAAGGGTCTGTGGAAAAATGTATGACGGTTCATTATGATGGTTCCTTAAAAGACAATTGGTTTTTAACATGCGGTTATTTATGAGCAGCGTCATTACTTTGTGGAATGTGGCTGCTTCCAGGGAAAAAGCATTTTTTCGAGATGACCGCATATGAGGATATGATATGCTTGAAATAGGTGTGCAGACGCACAACATCGTAAAAGATGAAAATCCTGAGGAAGGATTTAAAATGATGAAGGCAGCAGGCTTTGACTGTGCTGACTTTTCTCTGAATATGTATCTGAAAAATACTGATCTCTATCAGGACAGGCTGAATGGATTTTTCGACCAGAGCATTGATGAGCTGAAGGAGTTTTTCAAGCCTCATGTGGAGGCTGCAAAGAAGTGCGGTATCAGAATCCATCAGATGCATATGCCTTATCCGAACTGGATCCCGACTGCAAAGGATCATGTGAATGACTATCTGCTGCACGAGATGGCGCCGAAGAGCATTCAGTTAAGTGAATTCCTTGGTTGCAAGTATATAGTTGTGCATGGTCTGAAGGTCAAGGATTACTATGGTATTGAAGAGGCTGAGTGGGAAGCCACTGAGAATGTACTGAACACTTTTCTGCCTATGGCAAAGGATCTGGGAAAGGTTATCTGCATTGAAAACATCTACACCTCCACAGGTGGTCATATCAAGGAAGGACCATGCTGCAATGCCAGAAAAGCTGCTGAGAGGATAGACAGAATAAACGATCAGTATGGTTGTGAGGTCCTTGGGTTCTGTCTGGATACCGGCCATGCAAACATCGCCGGCATAGACCTTGAACGCTTTATGATTATTCTTGGAAAGAGGATAAAGGTTCTTCATATACATGATAATGATGGAGAAAGAGATCTCCACCAGATGCCGTTTACTTTTACAAAAACAAGAGAAAACAAGCCTTCTACAGACTGGGATGGTTTTCT
>JBJELA010000180.1:0-2266 GCA_051878915.1 Candidatus Weimeria sp. | reverse complement strand
TCCGAATACCTGCTGTCCGAGGGACTTGAAGAGACTATACTGCTTCTGCTCGTCCTCGGTAAGTCCCGGGTCTACCTTTCCATTTGCCGCTTCCTTTAAGAAAGCTACAAACTCAGGGGTGTTTTTCACTTCCCCATAGGTTTTTCCTTTCAGGTCTCCGATAAGGATGACCACGCTGTCCCCTACAGGACTTTTTATTACCTTAGGTTTCGTTTCTGTGGGTGTCTCGGACATAGGTGTCTCAGGTACCGGAGTCTCGGGTATCGGCTCAAGAGGTATCTCCTCAGGGACACCTGAAACTGCCGCTGCCTCTGCAGGAGCAGAAGATACAGCGGGCACAGGATACGAAACCGAAGCGTCCTTCTTGGCGCGCTCTGCCCTCTCGGACTTGAATGTACGGGTGAGATAGACTCCTCTTCTGTCTGCTACATCGATAGTAACCTCATCGATATAGCCTTCCGCAGTATACGAAATGGAGCTTACGATAAACTTATCGTAGTCCTTCCAGCGGCCGGTGCTGTCCGCCTTTGCCTCGTGTAAGTCTTTTGTAGAGAACTGGATGTTCGGGGCAGTATAAAGCTCTCTTCCTATACCCCAGTTCACGCAGGCTCTCTTGAAGGAGTCGGAAGCAAGTCCTTTTTCCTTTTCGGTATTGGACTCTGTTCCTGTATCCTCTTTCGAGATCCACTGTTTCTTTTCATCATCCCAGATACTTACGGTGCAGTTGGCATTATCCCTTGAATAGGACTTCTGCCAGTTCATCGGACCTACTGTCTCGTCAAGGATGTTCTGATCGCACCTTGCATCCTTGTACAGAAGGATATGAGTATAATACTCATTGATCTGTGAGATACGGCACTCGATCTCACTGGCCTTTACGAATCTGAATTTAAACATCTGTTACTCCTTTCTTGGAAGTTTATCTTCCAACGACTGTAAATATTAGTTTCAGTGATATCTTGGTTTATCCTCTTAGTAATCTCCCTCATTTATGTTTTGGTAGATTTCAAAAGCCAGATTTCTGAGGGATAAGAATTTTTCATCACGAGGGATAAGAATTTCAGATAAAAAAGGCAAAAGAAAAGACTGCCGGAGCAGTCCTTCCTTTTAAGTGAACAAAAGTTGATTTATACGAGAAAAATATCTCCCTCGTCCTCTTCTGCCGCAGGAGTAGATACAGCAGGAGATGTTGTTTTTTTAAGATCCTTAACCATGAACGGCGCTCTTGAGCAGAGCTTCTGGAATAAAAGGAACGAATCTGAATCCGTCTTGATACCTTCCACCCTGTCAGGCAGGGTGAGAAAGCTCATGGCCACATCATAGGCGCTGTAAAGCCTTGACGGGTCAATCTCCGAACAGAGGCAGTCAAGAAGAGATTTTGCTGTCTTTCCTGAAAAAGCCTTTCCAGCGGTCTGTGCGACTACCTTCTTATAGGCACCGCTCACAGCCTCAAGGTTCTTCTCCCTGCCTTCGGTGGTTGAAAGGTCTATGGAAGTATAGTCCAGTAAAGCCTTTCCCATAAGTTCCGCAAGAAGCTCCGGTAAGACTCTTACGTTTGCAAAGATCTTATCCTTAGCCTCGTTTACCACGGCCTCGGGGGAAAGACCTGCCGTATGCTTCTTGCGTACTTCATCCGTAATGGCGAAGTATCTGGACTTCTCGGCACGGAGCGTGCCGCAGACTGTCACCGAGGACTCACCCACATCGGATGTGGTAAGATAAAGTCCCGGTATCATCTTCTCAGGAAGATGATAAGCGTCCTGTATCTCGTCTGCCGCCTCAGGGAATTCAAGGAGAAGAGTTGTATGTTCATGGTTTATACACCATTCCTTACAGCTTCCTTCTCCGAGACTTCCGTCCTTTGATAACTCTTCTGTAAGAGTAATAAGGACTGTCTGAGGGATATAGGAATAATATTTCCCCAAAAAGGCGAATACCTTACGGTACTCATGTCCTTTTTCATCGGATACCTTACGCGATACGACGGATATCTTCTGAGGTCTTTCACCGGAATATCGCGTATTCCCGTTGCCCAGTACTGAGTGGGCAAGAAAAACGTTTCTCTGGAAATCCGGCTTTAAGAAAGCCCTTCCCGAGCAGCCAGCCCTCTGGAGCAGAGTGGCGACAGCCATCTCGGAGATCGTAAACTTCTTATCGCCTATCTTTATGATGAGCCTCTCTCCTGAGGCTTTCATCTTAGAAGCCTCATCCTCAGTGATAAGCCCTTTTTCAAGGAGCTTTCCTGAGTTGGAAGCCACGTCATTCC
>JBJELA010000179.1:0-2273 GCA_051878915.1 Candidatus Weimeria sp. | reverse complement strand
GCAGCTGATGAAGATACGAAGAACAATTAACCACTTAAAGGAGCGCATTGCCCTTAATAAAAAGCCTTTTCTGCTATATATGATTCTTCGGGGCCTTGTGATAGTTACGGCGGTACGATGTTTTTTTGAGGCAAATTTTGAAGGACTGGCTCTTTGCATTCTGTCACTTTTACTTTTCCTGGTGCCGTCGCTCCTTGAGGAAAAAATGAAGATTGAGCTTCCGCCTGTATTCGAGTGCTTCATCTATGCCTTTATCTATGCAGCGGAAATCCTTGGAGAGGTGAACAGATACTATACGAGAATTCCCGGCTGGGATACAATGCTTCACACTATTAACGGTTTTCTGTGCGCTGCCATAGGATTTTCGCTTATTGACATACTGAACAGAAAAAGCAGAAATATCAATCTCTCGCCGTTTTATCTGGCAGTCGTCGGATTTTGCTTTTCGATGACTGTAGGCGTTATCTGGGAATTTTTTGAGTATACGATGGACAGCCTGTTTTTTCTCGATATGCAGAAGGATTTCATAGTACAGAAAATAGGGACGGTAACCCTCGATACTACGCACACCCAGACTCCGGTGATAATCGATCACATAAAGAAGACGGTTATTTTTACCTCAACCGGGAAAAAATATACGATCAACGGCGGTTACTTGGATATCGGCATCAATGATACCATGAAGGATCTGCTCGTAAACTGTTTTGGAGCTGTAGTTTTCTCTGTGTTTGGCTACATTTATGAGAAGACGAAGTCACTTTCAGAAAAGGACCGCAATCCTGCGGCGAATCTCGCAGCTTCCCTGATGGTAACGACTCTTTCAGATGAAGATCTGAAAAAACAGGAAGAGGAGATTCTCGAGAGACAGACTGCCATAGCAGAGGAGAAGCTCCGCAGAAAGCAGCAGAGAGAGCTCGAACGTGAAAAATCCAAGGATTGAAAACCTGTTCGATTTGTGTTAGACTAGTTAACAATATTGTGATTTGTGTTTTGCCAGAGTATTTCTTGAAGGCAGGAAGAAAGTACGACAGGTGGCAGGCACAGCGCTTATTTTTTGAGGAAAAAGAATGACGATTGAAGAGATATGCCAGAGGGCATTTGAGAACAAATATATTACGGCGAAGCTCTCTACCACTCAGAAGGATGACCTGATTAACCGGGCTGCTGATGACTTAGTGAAGAATACCGACCAGATCCTTTCCGCAAATGAAACGGATATGAAAAACGGTAAGGAGCACGGACTTTCACAGGGACTTCTCGACAGGTTAAAGCTCACCGCCGAAAGAATCGAGGGTGTCGCAGACGGCATGAGACAGGTTGCATCGCTTCCTGATCCGGTAGGTGAAGTCAGCCGCATGTGGACACGTCCGAACGGCCTGAGGATAGGGAAAAAGAGCGTCCCGATCGGAGTGATCGGGGTTATTTACGAGGCGAGGCCTAATGTCACGGCTGATGTATTTTCTTTATGCTTTAAGACAGGAAATACTGTGATCCTCCGCGGAGGCTCGGCAGCTGCGAATACGAATATCGCGATGATCGATTCACTTCATTCATCTCTTAAGGCACAGGGACTTCCGGAGGATTGCGTGCTCTATATCGAGGATACCTCGCATGAGAGCGTAAACCAATTCATGAAGATGGATAAGTATGTCGATCTTCTGATTCCGAGAGGCGGAGCCGGTCTTATCAGAAGCGTTGTAGAGAATTCCACGATTCCGGTTATAGAGACAGGAACCGGTAACTGCCATATCTACGTGGACGAGTACGCAGATATAGATATGGCGCTTCGCATCACAGATAACGCCAAGACTCAGCGAATAGGAGTATGCAACGCCGCAGAGTCTCTTGTAGTACATGAGAAGGCGGCACCGGTATTTCTGCCACGGCTTGCAGAGCTGTTTGCGGGAAGAGTCGAGCTTTTCGCGGATCCTGCCGCGAGAAAGTACCTGACTGATTCGGCTGAGGCGACTGAAGAGGATTTTGGCAGAGAGTACCTGGATTATAAGATGTCGGTAAAGACGGTGAAGAATATCGACGAGGCGATAAGCCACATAAATCACTATAATACCGGACATTCTGAGGCAATCATCACAGAAAACTACACGAATGCGCAGAAGTTTCTTGATGAGATAGATGCAGCCTGCGTTTACGTGAATGCCTCGACCAGATTTACAGATGGAAACGAATTCGGCTTTGGCGCCGAGATAGGGATAAGCACGCAGAAGCTTCACGCGAGAGGTCCCATGGGACTGCTTGCTCTGACGTCGACCAAA
>JBJELA010000178.1:0-11130 GCA_051878915.1 Candidatus Weimeria sp. | reverse complement strand
AAAAATGATCAGAAAAATCACAATTAATAACCCGATCGATACTGGCTCTGTAGTAAAGGAAGTCAGGACGGAGAAACACTTTACAACCGGAAGTAAGCTTGACGGCGCCACGCTTTTTAAGCGTTTCAAGGCGGACAGCGCGGCAAAGACACTTTCGCTTGTACTAAAGGATGACGAGCAGGTATTCGGACTCGGAGAGACTGTCAGGGGCATGAACAAGCGAGGCTGGACATACACCTCTAATAATACAGATGATCCGGATCATACAGAGGGCAAGCACTCACTTTATGCGTCGCAGAATTTTTTCATAATTACAGATGGCAGAAAGGCAGCAGGCTACTATGTCGATTACCCGGGTTATCTGACCTTTGATGTGGGTTATACTATACATGAGGAGCTGCGGATAATTTTTACAGATTTTGACGCCGACATCTATGAGATAACAGGTGATGGGGAGAATTCTCCACGCGCGATAGTCCGCGAATTCAGAGGTCTTACCGGAAAAAGTTATATCCCGCCGCTCTGGGCCTTTGGTTTTGGACAGAGCAGATGGGGTTACAGAACTGAGGACGATGTCAGAGAAGTGGCTGACAGATATGAAAAGGCCGGCGTTCCGCTTGATTCGATCTATCTCGATATCGACTACATGGAACGCTACAAGGACTTTACGACAGATGACAAGAGGTTTCCGGAGTTCAGGGATTTTGCGGCTGAGATGAAGAAGCGCGGCATCAGGCTCGTCCCTATAATTGACGCCGGAGTCAGGATCGAGAAGGGCTATGATGTCTATGAGGAGGGCGTAAAGAACGGATATTTCTGCAAAAAGGAAAACGGAGAGAACTTCATCGCGGCAGTGTGGCCGGGCAGGGTGCACTTCCCTGATTTTTTAAATGATGACGCGAGAAAATGGTTCGGTGACAAATACAGATTCCTGCTGGATCAGGGAATCGAGGGCTTCTGGAATGATATGAACGAGCCTGCGATCTTCTATTCGGATGACCACCTGAAGGAGGTTTTCAGAAAGATCGAGGATTACAAGGGAAAGAACCTTGACATAAACACGTTCTTTGAGTTCAAGAGTCTCGTGGGTTCCATTGACAACAACCCGGTGGATTACAGAAGCTTCTATCATAATTTTCATGGTAAAAATATCCGCCACGACAAGGTTCACAATCTTTTCGGGTTCTATATGACGAGAGCCGCCGGAGAGGCCTTTGACAGATACAGAAAGGATAAGGGGACAGACAGGAGATACCTGATGTTCTCCCGCTCTTCATACATCGGAATGCACAGATACGGCGGTGTCTGGACTGGTGACAACAAGTCATGGTGGAGCCATATCCTGCTTGCGATGCAGCAGATGCCTGGACTTAATATGTCAGGATTCTTATACACAGGTTCGGACACGGCAGGATTTGGAGATGACGCGACTGAGGACCTTGCGATGAGATGGACGGAATTTTCTATTTTTACACCGCTTTTCAGAAATCATTCCTGCGAGGGAACCAGAAGACAGGAGCTCTACTACTTCGACGATGTGCGCGGGGGTAAGGACAACCCTGTGAAGGCACACACTGACACAAGTCACATCGACGATTTCAGGAAAATTGTAGAGCTTCGCTACGCGCTGCTGCCTTACATCTATTCCGAATTCATGAAGGCGGCGAAAAATTACGACATGTATTTCAGACCGCTGGCCTTCGAATATCCGGGCGATAAGAGAGCATGTGAGACCGAGGACCAGCTGATGGTCGGAGACCATATGATGATTGCGCCTGTCTACAGGCAGAACGCAAATGGCCGCTATGTATATGTACCAGAGGATATGAGGCTTTTACGATTCAGATCATACGATGATTATGATGAGCAGGAGGTCACAAAGGGTGACTACTACGTGAGGGTTGGAATCAATGAAACGCTGATCTTCCTCAAAAAAGGCTACAGGCTTCCACTCGCGGTCCCAGGGAAAAATGTGGACAGCATGACAGAGGATGGAGCAACAGAAGACATGCTCTCTGAATTGAAGGGCTGGAAAAAATTACAGTATATCTGAAAAAAAGCAGCAGGTCCCGCGAAATGCGGGGCCTTTTTTTAGTACAAAAAAATAAATTGTGCACAAAATTCATTAATTAATTTTGTTAATTATTAACAATTGACGAATGGCATCCGCGAGACTATACTTTAATTAAACGAGTTAATTAAACAAGTTAATTAAACAGCAAGGAGGTTATATGGGTTTTTTCTTAAAAAACGCAAAGCTGTATCTGGGTACAGGTCAGGATGATTTCTCAATGGACCGCGGCAGCTTTGACTACAAGCGGAGCGAAGATCTGAAGCTCCTGACTCCTGGGGAAAAGAATGAAGCGGAAGACAGTTGTGAAGAGCATTTTTCCGGTGAAGGAGGACTTGAGGCAGTCCTTTCCATGAATCAGTATGATGACAGGGAGGTCTACAGTATCAGGGCGGCACCGGGAGCAGACAGGTTCAGGCTTACGTTTGATACAGATGAGAACATGCACATTTACGGGGCCGGTGAGACTTATTCCGAGTTTGATCTGAGCGGAGTACTGGTCAGAAACTGGGTAGCTGAGCATCAGAACAGCAGAAGGATCGAGAAAAAGCTCAGGAGACAGGCTGTATCAGGAATAGATTATGATCACAGGCTTGACTTCGGAGAATATGAGACCTATTACGCTGAGCCGGCATTTACGATAGTCAGGGATGACGGGACAGGTCTTAAAGAACCGGTATTCATGTACATAGATACAGACAGATACGCGGAGTTCGATTTCAGGACGAATGGAAAAATGACCTTTGACCTCGAGGAAGCCTGCAGCATCACTGTGATTCACGCTGATACCTTTACAGAACTGTCAGAGAAGACGGCGGATCTGCTCGGACATCAGCTTCCGCTGCCGGAGTGGCTGTACGATGGCGTGATACTTGGAATCCAGCAGGGGCCTGAAGTTATCGACGAGAAGATACGTAAGGCAAAGGAGCACGGTACAAAAATTACCGGAATCTGGAGCCAGGACTGGTGCGGCTGCAGAAGGACAGGCTTCGGATATCAGGTCATGTGGAACTGGGAATATGACAGGACACTCTACCATGATCTGCCTGAATATATCAGAAAGTGGAATGCGGAGGGCATAAGGTTCCTCGGATATATTAATCCGTTCCTTGCGATAGAGAAGGACGTGTACAAGGAAGCGTCCGAGAAGGGGTATTGTGTCAAGGATAAAAACGGAGATGACTACCTGGTAACCATCACTACATTCCCGGCGGCTATGATCGACTTTACGAATCCGGATGCCTATGAGTTTTACAAGAACATCATAAAGAAGAATCTGATAGGTATAGGGATTTCCGGATGGATGGCTGACTTCGGCGAATATCTGCCGACTGACGCGGTGCTCTACAGCGGAGAACCAGCGGAAAAACTGCATAACTCATGGCCGGCTATCTGGGCAAAATGTAACAAGGAAGCCATAGAGGAGTCTGGAAAGACCAAAGAATGCTTCTTTTTCACAAGAGCCGGATATACCGGGACGGTCGGAACCTCTACGATGATGTGGACAGGTGACCAGCATGTGGACTGGTCAGTGGATGACGGAATCCATTCGGTGATCCCAGCGACACTTTCACTGGCTATGTCGGGAATAGGAATGGCGCATTCCGATGTCGGCGGATATACGACGATGCAGAAGGAAATGTGCAGATCAAAGGAGCTTCTGATGAGATGGGAGGAGATGAATGTCTACTCGCCGCTCTGGAGGACTCACGAGGGCAATCAGCCGATAAACGACGTCCAGTTTGATGCTGATGACGAGCTGCTTGATTTCCTTGGAAGATGTTCAAGGCTCCATGTGGCACTGAAGGATTACCTGATGGAGCTCGAAAAGGAATGCAGGGAAAAGGGAACTCCGGTTATGAGGCCGCTGTTCTATCATTACCCGGAGAGTCGTTTTTCAAATGAGACGACAGAGTATCTGCTCGGAAGGGAGATGCTTATCGCGCCGATCCTGAAACCGGGAGTGGACAGGAGAACGGTCGTACTTCCGGATGATAACTGGATAGAGGTATGGACCGGGGAAAAAGTAAGCGGCGGGGAAGCCGAATACGACGGAATATATGGAAAGATGCCGGTTTTCGTAAGAGACAGCGAAAAGGGCAGGGCTATAAGAGAAAAGTTACTTGGTGTAGCTGAGTAAGAGGTAACGCTATGAATGATAAAAGGGAAAATAAATTATCATCGCGGGTGTTCTATGGACTATGCGATATCTACGGGGGCGGAGCATTCGTAATTATCGGAACATTCTTTACTGTGTTTCTGACGAAAGCGCTTGGAATTCCGGTTGCTCTCGCAGGAACGATACCTCTGATAGGAAAAGTGTGGGATGCGATCACTGACCCTATCATGGGCAACATCACAGACAGAACGAAGTCGAGATTCGGCGCGAAGAGGTTTTATATCCTGATAGGATCAATCCTTTCAGCGATTACCTTCATCGTGATGTGGATCCCGTTCGGATCGAAAAATACAGTTGCCATGTATATTTTTTATATGCTGATGTACATGACATTCTCGACAGGATTCACGATAGTTATGGTACCTTACAACGCGCTGCTGCCTGATATGGTAAGCGACTATACAGTCAGAGCAAAGTTCTCTGGTACAAGGATCATGTTTTCAAGCATTGGTTCTATCCTTGCAAGTTCGATACCGTCACTTATCATCAAGGACAACACAAATCCGTGGCAGTATTTTACAGTGGCTCTGATATTCTCTGTTATCTTCTTTGTAGCAGTGCTGCTTACCTTTATGGGTACATGGGAGAAGCAGAAGGAGCCTGTAAAGACAAGCTTTTCCACCAGCTTTATACAGAGCCTTACAGTATATAAGTCGAGAAGCTACAGGATCTTCATTATGATCTTCCTCTGCGGGCAGGGCGCTACGGACTTCGTTACAGGACTTGCTGTGTACTATGTCGATGACGTGCTGAATGCTTACGGAGGAGGCAGATTCACTCTGATGATGGCTCTGATCATGGTGGCACAGCTGATAGGAACAATCTTCCTTACCCCTCTGATGGTAAAGACATCGAAAAAGTTCCCGATCCTGCTTCTCTTCCCGATAAGGATCGTAGCTACACTGACACTGCTTTTCGTATCGTATCGAGGAGTTCCGTTCGCTATTATCTGCTTCCTGGAGTTCATCATAGGTCTTGGAATGGCAGCATCATCGACGACCATCTACGCGATCCTTTCCGATATGGCTGATGTAGATGAGCTGATCACTTCGATCAACCGTCCGGCAACCTGTTCAGCAATGGCTACCTTTGTCAGAAAGATCTGCACAGGACTTTCATCTACGATAATAGGACTTTTCCTTGCACTGGCAAAGTACAATGAAAAGATCGCTTCGGCTGGAGGCGAGCAGTCACTTTTCACACAGAGAGGCATAGTTTATATCTATGTATTCGCTCCTGTAGTGCTTATGGTTCTTGCTCTGATCTTTACGATCATCTTCCCGATCAAGAAGAAAGAGTTCGCTATCGTCAGGAAAGAGATCTCCAGAAGAAAGGGTGAGGATAACTCAGTTACTACTCCTGAGGAGAAGAAAGTCTTAGAGAAGGTGACGGGATTCAAATTTGAGCGGCTCTGGAAAAGGGAGAACGCTTTGAAACTGGTAAACCGAGAATAATATATATTCATAAGGAGGACAAAAATGAAGTATTTCTTAGACAGTGCAAAAATGAATGAGATTGAGGAAGCATATTCTACGTTCGGTATTGACGGGATCACGACGAACCCTAAACACATTCAGGCCAGCGGCAAGCCTTTCCTGACCGCGATCAAAGACATTGCGGATTTTGTGAAAAAGGAAGGCCTTTCAGGTATAGATACTTTCCCTGTATCAGTAGAGCTGAATCCTCATCTGAGTGAAGCGGATGATATGGTAAAGGAAGCTGAAAAAATAGCTGCTATCTCAGAAAACTTTGTCATCAAGGTTCCATGCATAGCTGGCGGAGTTACAGCCGCCAGAAGACTTGAGAATGAGGGAATAAGGACTAACCTGACTCTCGTGTTTTCACCGGCTCAGGCCATCTGGGCAGGACGGATCGGATCGAAGTTCGTATCGCCGTTCATAGGATGGAAAGAGGATAACGGCGAAAGCTGTGAGCAGTATATCAGCGACATAACGCAGATCTATGAGAATTACGGCTGGGCCGGAAAAACAGAGATCATCTGTGCCGCAATCAGGTCGCCGAAGCAGATAGTTGACTGTGCGGTGGCAGGAGCTGATATTGTAACTGCAGGACTTGAGGTCTACAAGAAATCAATAGCTCATGCTTACACAACACAGGGAATGAAGACCTTCCAGGAAGCATGGGACGGAACAGCCGGAAACTAAGGAGCGTAAAATGAAGATAGGATTTATAGGGCTTGGAATCATGGGTGAGAGTATGTGTGAGAACATCGTGAAAAAACACGATGACACTGTTTACTGTTTTGATTTCGTCAGTGAAAAGATCAGTAAGCTTGAAGGGGTCGGCGCAAAAGGCGCCGCCTCGAACCTGGACCTTGCGCAGAAGTCTGACGTGATCATATCGATGGTGCCGAAGAGCGAGCACAGTATGAGTGTGTACAAGGAGATACTGCCGGCTCTGGATTCCTCTAAGATCTGTATTGATATGTCAACGATAGATCCGTCTGTTTCTGTAGAGATATCAGAAATGGTAAAAAAGACCGGAGCGCAGTTTGCCGATGCACCGGTAGTAAAGTCAAAGCCGGCCGCAATAGCTGGAAAGCTCGGAATCTATGTGGGATGTGAGGAAGAGCTGTTCCCGAAGATCAGACCGATCCTTTCATATATGGGAGAAAATATTATCCGTCTCGGTGAGAACGGCAGAGGTCTTGTCATGAAGATCTGTCACAATGCCCTTGTTTCACAGATCCAGAACGGAGTAAATGAAACTTCTCTTCTTGCTGCAGCCAACGGCATAGATATAGAGACCTTCGCTACAGCTATAAGCTATGGCGGAGCTGGCAATTTTTACCTGGATTCAAAGAAGGACAATATTGCCAGAGGCGACTTTACGACTGCTTTCTCGATAGAAAATGAAAACAAGGATGTTCATATCTGCAAGGCTCTCGCTGACCAGTGCCATCTTAGGCTTCCTGGCGAAGAGAACGCTGTGCGCGTATATGAGAAGGCAATGGATATGGGACTTGGGAAAGAGGATTTCTCAGCAACTATAAAGGTTGTCAGGAGCATTTCAGAGGACAGATGATATGGAACAGGATACACTTAGCCGGCTGAATGAACTGAACCACATAGAGATAAAAAGTGTTCTGTCGCAGGATTTCGCGTCTTTCGGAAATGTAGTGAAGGGATACGAGATATCTGATATTGTCCGCTACATGGAAGAAAATACGGCTATCCCTGATTCCGGAAACATCTATGTGGCTTCGGAGCCGGGACTTGAGCAGACTTTCGGAATAGCACCAATACAGGAGGCCTTCTATGGAGGCCTTCCTGTACAGGCAGGATACTGCAACGGAAAGAACAGGAATATCAACGGATTTGAGTATCACAAGGGTTCTGAGATCAACATTGCTGTGACTTCATTTATGCTCTGCCTGGGACATACCTGGGATATAACGCCTGATAACAGATTCAGTGAAAAAAATGTGCATGTATTCTATGTCCCGAAGGGTACAGTCATAGAACTTTTCCAGACTACGATGCATCTGTCACCAATCTGCACTGAGGAGGCGGGATTCAAGGCCTGTGTGATCCTGCCTAAGGGTACTAACACTCCTCTTTCTGCCGAAGAAAAATCATTGAGAGACAGGGCCTTTGCTTCCGGAAACATGGAGGCAAGACTGCTGCTTCAGAGGAACAAATGGGTCATTGCCTGCCCGGACAGAAAGCCGCTTACAGATCAGGGCGCCTTCCCGGGATTTGACGGAAAGAACAGAGAGTTCTTGTTTTAACATATATGCTGTACGAGATTTTATTTTACCTGGTAGTATTTTTTTCAAATATCATTCAGGGGATCACCGGCTTCGCGGGAACGATACTCGCAATGCCTTTTTCGATAAGGCTCGTTGGATACGAGTCCGCGAGGCCGATACTGAATGCTCTTGGACTGCTGGCCGGGATATGTTTTGCTGTATCCGGGCGCAGACATATCATAAAAAAAGAACTTATCAGGATAGTACTTATTATGACTGTTGGTCTGGTCACAGGAACTTTTATCAGGACAGCGATGGAGGGTCAGAAGAAGATCCTTATGCTCATCCTCGGAGTTTTTGTGATCATAGTCGGAGTTAAAGGACTTATAACTGATGGAGAGGAGCGCTTCCACCTGATGGCGCGGTTTGGAAAAGTGAAAAACAGAAAGCAGGTATCCGGGGAACAGCGGGATACGCGGTCTGCCTCGGTTTTTTCTTTTTTTATACTTGTTCTTGCCGGCCTGATACATGGAATTTTTGTAAGCGGCGGTCCGCTGCTTATAAGCTATCTCTCACAGAGAATAAAGAAAAAGGAAAACTTTCGTGCGACAATCTCTGCTGTATGGGTGTTTCTGAACGGTATTATCTTTGTGATGGATATACTTGGCGGAAGCTTTATCGTAAGAACAGTGAGAATGCAGCTGGTGTCGATACCATTCCTCTTTGGAGGACTTGTTGTCGGTTCGGCGCTGTATTCACGGATGAGTCAGAGGACTTTCCGTATTCTTACGGATGTGCTCCTTATTATAGCGGGGTTTGCACTTTTTTAGTAAATAAATTATAATGGAGATGAACAGATGAGTGGATTTGAAGCGATATATGTACCGATTGGAGTCGGAACTTTCGAACTGGAAAGTGCCGGAAGATTGTTTGAAGAATCAAAACAGCTCCTGGGAGAGATTTCAGAGGATGTTATCTGCCCGGATGAGATACTTCTGACACTGGACAAGCTGAAGGCTTTTCTGGACGGAAAGAATCCGGATCTTATTATTCTGTCGAACATCACCTTTGCGAATGCAGCTTATGCTACAGAGGTGTTTGCCAGATTTTCATGTCCGGTTGTACTCTGGACTCTCCGTGAGCCTGTGATAGATGGCACGAGGCTCAGACTTAATTCACTGACCGGTGCCTATTCTGCTTCGAACGCGTACCACCATTTCAGAAAGGAGAAGCTGACTTATCTGATCGGCTCGCCTTCGGAAGACGCGGTACGTAAGAAGCTTACCGACGCAATTAAGGCCGCTTCGCTGGTGAAGGATTTAAAGAGCCTGAACCTTGCCCAGATCGGTCACACTCCGGAGGGCTTTGGTTTCGGCCGTGCCCTTGACCTTGATATGAGAACCCGTTTCGGAGTTAACCTTGTTTCAATAGAAGCCCGCGAGCTGATAGATAAGGCCAGGGGCTATACAGACGAGGAGATAGAGCCGTATCTGAAGGATGCGTCGGCGAAGACAGTGGGACTTGAAGACACTCCGGAGAAGAACAGGAAGGATTTTGCGAGACTCTACAGATCCTACCGGGAGTTTGTTACGGAGAACCATATAGGTGCTCTTTCCAGCAGATGCTGGCCTGATTTTTTCACGGCATTCGGTACTCCTGTATGCCTGGTTTTAGGCATGCTGAACGACCTCGGTGTGGCTGCCTCCTGTGAAGCAGACAGCTACGGCGCGCTTTCCATGTACGCAGGCGCTTTTCTTTCCGGATCCCCATGCTTTTTCGGTGATCCTGTATCACTTGATGAGAAGGAGAGCACAATTACCTTCTGGCACTGCGGTACAGCTGCACCAAGTCTGGCCAGGGACGGAAAGGCCTGTATTGGAGAACACTGCAATCGTCATATCGGACCTACCCTTGAGTTTGGCTGCAAGCCGGAGAAGGATGTCACTATTTTCAGGATAGGACTGGATGGTGATGGGAAGACGCGTATTTTCCTGGCTGAGGGCGAGGCTCTTGACAGGCCGAAGCAGTTCTACGGGACATCTGTCGTGGTAAAGACGGCCGACAGTGCCACTGACATAGTGCAAAGAACCGTTGGAGATGGCTGGGAGCCGCATTTCGCAGTTGTGAAGGGAGGCTCAGGTCCGCTCCGGATCTTTGCAGATATGGTCGGGGTGCCGGTCTTTTCATAAAGCTGCGAAAGAAAGGCATATGAATCAGACAGGGATGAACATGGCTTCGTTGAAGAAGCTGAACCAGTATAAGATACTCAGATATCTGAATGCGAACGGAAGCGCTTCGAGGCACGAGCTTGCTGAAAAGATGGGGCTTACCCCGGCTTCCCTGACTCAGATCACCCGAAGACTAAAGACCGTAGGCCTCCTAAGGGAGTGCGGTGAGTATACAGAGTCCGGTAAGGGAAGAAAGCAGATTCTTCTCGAAGTCAACCCTGACTGGAGATATATAGTTTCCATAAGCATTGAGGTAAATAAGACTACGGCTGCGATCACGGACCTTCTTGGGAATGAGCATTCCATCATATCCATCCCGGCGGACACAGATTCAGATCCAGACAGTTACCTGAGAAAAGTATGTCACAGCGTCATTGATATGATGGATGGTTTTGTCTCATCCTATCAGAAGAAGAACGGCAGGAAGCCGGATTTTATGGGTGTATCTGTCGGTATTCCCGGTATAGTGGATCGCGATGCCGGAACCAGTATCCGGGCTTATGGTATCTGGGATGTTCAGGTGGATGTGGCCGGTGTCATCGGCAAAGAACTTGATATGCCTGTCAGTGTCGAGAATAACGTCAACGCTTTTGCCTCTGCTGAGCTGATCTATGGGGAAGGAAGAAAGCACGACGATCTCCTCCTCGTAAAATGGGGCCCAGGTGTAGGAAGCACTATCGTGACCGGCGGTGAGATATACGAGGGCAGAGGTGGAAAAGCTGCCGAGCTTGGACATCTAATTGTAAAAAAGCACGGCAGAAAATGCACCTGCGGCAAGTGCGGATGCCTCGAGACTGAGATCAGTCTTGAAGCCGTGATGCTTAAGCTCAGAAATGCCGGCCTCAGCGAAAAGGAGCTGGAGCCGGATTTTGCTGATATTTATGATAAGACAGCTGGAAACGGGAGCAGCGCGGCGGAGGTGCTCGAAGAAGTAGTGGAT
>JBJELA010000177.1:0-2293 GCA_051878915.1 Candidatus Weimeria sp. | reverse complement strand
TGGATTCCTTTTTCTATACATTGGATACCGTTTACACATAATATTTTACACTATCGAACAGTTTCTTTTATTTCCGGTTTTGTGCTAAACTAGTGTATATTTTTACGGAGGTGTATATGATAAGTATAATAGGTATCGGTCCCGGCGGTTATGAGGATATGACAGTCCGGGCTGTAAACGCGATCAAAAAGGCTGACGTGGTGACTGGTTACAGGCTCTATCTCGATCTGGTCAGTGACCTGATCGCCGGCAAGGAAACATTCTGCACCGGTATGCGTGGAGAAGTCGAGCGCTGCCAGAAAGCCGCTGAATTCGCTGTCGCCGGCAGGAATACGGCTCTGATATCGAGCGGAGACGCCGGCATTTATGGGATGGCTTCCCTGATGCTTGAGATTCTCGCTCCTCATCCCGAGGTAGAGGTAGAGATCATCCCGGGAGTTTCCGCCTGCCAGTCCGGCGGAGCCATTCTCGGCGCGCCGCTTTCTCACGACTTTTCAGTTATCTCGCTCAGCGATCTGCTGACTCCGTGGTCTCTGATAGAACAGAGGCTTGAGGCAGCTGCCGCTGCTGATTTTGTCATCGTTCTGTATAATCCGGCCAGCCACAAGCGCAAGGACTATCTGTCACGCGCCTGCGAGATCATCTTAAAGCACAAGTCAGCTGATACCATCTGTGGTCTTGTAAAAAATATAGGCCGGGATGGACAGATGCAGCAGATAATGACTCTCAAAGAACTTAAGGACATCCCTGTTGACATGCTTACTACCGTTTTTATCGGAAACAGCCAGACTGCTGTGATCAATGGAAAAATGGTCACTCCCCGCGGATATAAGCTCTGATCAGCTATATCTTGTGTTTGATTTATCGAACATTAATTCTATTTTGTGATTGACTTTTTCGAACAGGCGTGCTAATATTTAATCATCGAACATTTGATCTTTGATTTGATGGAGGTACATTATGTCTGCTGGAAATGCTATAATGGAAGGAGATAAATCGAAACGCGTTTATGTGACAGTGGAATCGGTCTTTGACCAGACCGGATACATGCAGCCCGTTTCCATTACCTGGAACGGCCGCGTCCTGCCTGTTACAGTCCGTGATTTCCGCCCTGCCTCTTCCGAAGCCGGCGGCGGAAGCACCGGTGACTGTTATACCATCGTGATCGGCGATCAGGAGAAGCATCTGTTTTTCGAACGGGCCAGCCGTCTGTTCCCATCACGGGTGGGGCGGTGGTTCGTAGAAGTGAACTGACTGATGATTTACACTGCCACTTTTCCGAAAGGAGGTATGCTTCCGTGGCAGGCCACACTTACATCGCTATAGACCTGAAGTCATACTATGCCTCTGCAGAGTGTGCTTTCAGAGGTCTCGATCCACTTACGACAAATCTCGTGGTAGCCGATGCTTCCCGCACCGAGAAGACCATCTGCCTGGCCGTTTCCCCCTCTCTGAAGGCATATGGCATTCCGGGGCGCGCACGCCTTTTTGAAGTGATTCAGGCCGTGAAGCAGATCAATTCTGACCGCCTCCTCCGCGCCAGGAAGCTTGGCTATTCCGGCTTCACCGGAGAATCATTTAACTCTGAGGCCTTGTCCGCCGATCCGTCCCTGAAGCTTTCATTCTACATCGCAAAGCCTCAGATGGCTGCCTACCTGAAGAAGTCTGCGCAGATCTACGGCATTTACGGGAAGTATATTTCATCAGATGATACTCTGGTCTACAGCATAGACGAGGTTTTTCTGGATGTGACCTCATACCTGAAGCTCTATGGCATGAGCGCTCATGATCTGGCTATGACTATGATCCGCGAGGTGCTGTATACGACCGGAATAACCGCGACCGCCGGCATAGGATCGAACCTCTACTTAGCGAAGATTTCGATGGATATCGTAGCCAAGCACGCACCAGCCGATAAAGACGGCGTCCGCATAGCAGAGCTTACAGAAGAGTCTTTCCGCTATCTGCTATGGGATCACAGGCCTCTTACCGACTTCTGGATGACCGGTCCGGGCACTGTCCGCCACCTCAAGAGACTTGGTATTTTTACGATGGGAGACCTCGCCAGATTTTCCCTGACGAATGAGGACCTGCTGTTCAGAGAATTCGGCGTCAATGCCGAGCTCATGATAGACCACGCCTGGGGTTATGAGCCCTGCACCATGAAGCAGATAAAGGAATACCGCCCTTCGTCGAACAGCATCTCAGAGGGGCAGGTCCTTTCGAGCCCTTATCCTTATGAGAAGGCCCGCATCATAGTCTCTGAGATGGCTGACAGCCTGGTCTGGCAGCT
>JBJELA010000176.1:0-11257 GCA_051878915.1 Candidatus Weimeria sp. | reverse complement strand
TATTTTTGAAAAATAACAGTTACTATTCACAGAAGCATGCCGTGAATAGTAACACAATAAATCACTTTACAACGATTTTACAAATCTTAACGGAGGCTTAACGCCGCCGTTATTTTTTTATAACCTTGATGGATTATTATACTCCTCGTAACAAGGGAAAGCCATTAGTTTAAAAAAGTAAAGGAGTAAACAATGAAGAAAAGAATTTTATCCCTTATCATGTGTTCCACACTCGCAGCCACAATGATGCTTACAGGCTGCGGATCATCAAGCAGTGATGCATCTAAAACAGACAGTGCTTCATCATCAGACAGCACCTCTGCTGATTCATCTTCATCATCACTTTCAGGAACAGTAGCAACAGACGGTTCTACTTCAATGGAGAAGGTTATCGGATACTTAAGCGAAGCTTTCATGCAGGAGAACCCGAATGTTAAGGTTACATATAATCCGACAGGTTCTGGTTCAGGAATCGAGGCTGTAGGCAAGGGAAGCTGCGATATAGGTCTTGCAAGCCGTGACCTGACAGATGACGAGAAGTCTTCAGGACTTACTCAGACTACAATCGCCGTAGATGGTATCGCAATGATCGTAAATCCTGATAATGGAGTTGAGGATTTAACAATTGACCAGATCGCTCAGATCTACACAGGACAGATCACAAACTGGAAGGATGTCGGCGGTTCAGACGGACAGATCGTTGTTATCGGACGTGAGGCTGCTTCAGGAACCCGTGATGGTTTCGAGACAATCACAGATACAAAGGATAAGTGCAAATACGCTCAGGAGCTTACATCAACAGGTGATGTAATCCAGACAGTAGCAGGCAACCCTAACGCAATCGGATATGCTTCACTTGCAGACCTCAATGATTCTGTAAAGGCTATCAAGGTTGGCGGAGTCGCACCTACAGAGGATACAGTAAAGGATGGTTCTTACAAGATCCAGCGTAACTTCAACCTTATCACAAAGGATGGAACAAAGCTTTCAGACGCAGCTCAGGCTTTCTTCGATTACTGCACAAGCGCAGACGCATCACAGTACATCTCAAAGGCTGGAGCAGTTTCTAACCAGTAATCAGCAGACATTAAACTAATTTTTAGGAGACACAATGGACAATACAGTAGCTTTACAAAGAAGCCGGCTAAAGAAACAGAAGGGTGTTGAGACAATTTTCCATTCGGTATTTCTTATCTTTGGACTGTTCTCTATAGCTTTCGTGCTTTTCATATCAATCTTCCTTATCATTTCCGGTGTACCGGCAATCACGAAGATTGGATTTTTCAAATTCATGTTTGGAACAAAGTGGGCATCAACGGCAGCAAACCCGTCGTTCGGAATCCTTCCATTCATCCTGACATCAGTTTACGGCACCTGCGGAGCGCTTATTGTAAGTATCCCGGTCGGAATCCTCTGCGCGACCTATCTCGCGAAGATGGCTC
Source organism: Candidatus Weimeria sp. (assembly GCA_051878915.1). GTDB lineage: Bacteria > Bacillota > Clostridia > Lachnospirales > Lachnospiraceae > Weimeria. Next base: position 9,815 of record JBJELA010000176.1, on the reverse strand, counting down.
CGGGACCTGTAGCTGCTGTAGTCCGTGAGGCAGTTGATCTGCTGGCTGGAATTCCTTCAGTTGTATATGGTCTCTTTGGTATGATCATCATAGTTCCGGGAGTCAGGAAGCTTTTCCATCTTCCTGACGGAGCTAACCTTTTCTCAGCTACCATAGTTCTTGCCATCATGGTGCTTCCTTCGATCATTTCAGAGTCGGAGACAGCGCTTCGCGCAGTACCAAAGGAGTATGAGGAGGGTTCGCTCGCCCTTGGAGCTACATATACTGAGACCATCTTCAAGGTGACTCTTCCGGCAGCAAGAAGCGGAGTGCTTACCTCTGTAATCCTGGGCACCGGACGTGCAATAGGAGAGGCAATGGCAGTCATGATGGTAGCAGGAAACGTGGCAAATATGCCTGGAATCTTCAAGAGTGTCAGATTCCTTACGACAGCAATCGCGAGTGAGATGTCCTATTCTTCAGGACTCCAGAGGCAGGCTCTTTTCTCAATAGCCCTGGTGCTTTTCTTCTTCATAATCCTGATAAATGTCATCCTTAGAAAGCTTACTTCAAAAGGAGAGGTGAAATGATGGATACTTCAACTGATATAATAGTTACCGCAAAGGCCGGTATCTCTACAAAGAGAAAAGCCGAGGGAGCAGTTCTCCGCGGCCTGATGTATTTTTCGGCAGCACTGACAACCATTCTTCTTGTGGCAATCATCGGTTATATTTTTTACAGAGGAATACCACATGTGACCTGGAACCTTCTCTCAACAGTTCCGTCGCTTCTCGATGATAACATCGGTATCCTGCCGAATATCCTGAACACGGTTTATATCATAGTGATCGCGCTGGTGTTCTCACTTCCTATCGGTGTAGGTACCGCAGTTTACTTAAATGAGTATGCTTCAAACAAAAAGCTTGTCCGTGTAATAGAGCTTGCGACAGAGACCTTAAGCGGAATCCCTTCAATCATCTATGGTCTTGCCGGAATGCTTATCTTCGTACAGGCCCTGAATATCGGAACATCGATCCTTGCAGGTGCTCTCACACTTGCAGTCATGACACTCCCTATCATCATCCGTACTACTCAGGAGGCATTAAAGACTGTTCCTGACAGCTACAGAGAGGGAGCCTTAGCCCTTGGTTCCGGAAGATGGCATATGGTCCGCACCGTAGTTTTACCATGCGCTATGGACGGAATCGTAACAGGTATCATTCTTTCAATCGGACGTATCGTAGGTGAGTCGGCTGCGCTTCTCTATACAGCAGGTCTTGCAAATGTCATACTTAACCCATTGCAGAGTATTAAGCCGGGTAATGCCGGTGCAACGCTTACAGTTTCTCTTTACATCTATGCGAAAGAGAGAGGTGAATTCGACGTTGCGTTCGCAATCGCTGTAATCCTTCTTCTGATTACGTTCACTATTAATATTGCTGCAAAGTTATTAGCCCGCAAGCTTAAACGCTGATAGATATGAGGAAAAATAAATGACTACTGTAATAGAAACCAAAGATCTGAATCTGTGGTATGGCAAGCACCATGCCCTGATGAACATCAACATTGCAATTCCTGAGAAACAGATTACAGCACTTATCGGGCCTTCTGGCTGTGGTAAGTCTACATTCCTTCGTACACTGAACAGAATGAACGATCTGATCGAGGATGTAAAAATAGACGGGAAAGTCACGCTGGAGGGAGAGAGTATCAATGACATGGACGTTAACGTCTTAAGGAGCCGTGTCGGAATGGTTTTCCAGAAGGCAAACCCATTTCCAATGAGCGTCTATGACAATATCGCATACGGACCGAGGATTCTCGGTGTACATAAGAAAAAGGATCTCGACAAAATAGTTGAGACTTCACTTAAACAGGCCGCTATCTGGGACGAGTGCAAAGGAAGACTTAAGACCTCGGCTCTCGGCATGAGTGGTGGTCAGCAGCAGCGTCTCTGCATCGCAAGAGCGCTTGCAGTAAAGCCTGAGGTACTTCTTCTCGATGAGTCTACTTCAGCTCTTGATCCTGTGTCTACTTCAAAAATTGAGGACCTTCTGCTTGAACTTAAAAAGAAGTACACGATTATTATGGTTACGCATAACATGCAGCAGGCTGCACGTATTGCAGATAAAACCGCATTTTTCCTGTTGGGCGAGCTCATAGAATACGACGATACCGAGAAGATATTCTCACATCCTTCAGATAAGAGAACTGAGGATTACATAACTGGTAGATTCGGTTGATGGTGTATCCTGCCTTTCTTAAAAATGAGACAGAATGCATCACAGAAAGGTTTTATTCTAGATGAGAGATAAATACAACGAGGAACTTAAAGAACTCAATGCTGCTCTGGTGGAAATGGGCAAGTTGTGTAAGGAAGGGATTTCGAAGGATGTCGATGCCCTTGCAGACGCAAAGTCCGATGACATCGACCAGATCAGGAGTCTTTATGAAAAAATCATAAAGCAGAGGGAAGAAATAGAAAACCTCTGTTACAGTCTTGTCTTAAGACAGCAGCCGGTTGCTTCTGACCTGAGAAATATCTCGTCAGCAACAAGGGTGATCGTGGATATGGAGCGTATTGGCGTCAATGCGCTTGATATCGCGGAGATCATTCCTTATGTGGCTGAATCACCACTCAAGACTCAGGTACCTATCCTCATGATGGCTGACGCGGCTTCATACATGGTTTCAAAGAGTGTTGAGGCCTTTGTAGACAAGAATATAGAGCTTGCTGACAGCGTGATAGCATATGATGATACAGTCGATGATCTCTTTGATGAGGTCAAGTCTTCGATTATAGAGGCTATCCGCGAGGGCAAGAAAAAAGATGGCTCGGCTGCCATCGATATAATGATGATCGCGAAATATTTCGAGCGTATGGGTGACCATGCTGAGAATATCGCGAGACTTGTACACTATTCACTTAATGAGTGATTCTTCAGAAAAATAGCATTTCCTTTTATCCCTGCCTGTTTTTCATGTCTCAGGCAGGGATTTTTGTTGTCTTTTACTGCCTGGAATGATATTATTCTACATATGCAGTTTCCAGAAAAAATAAACGGACCATGCCTCGTGATCGGCGGCAGCGGAAGTGGCAAGAGCGACTTCGCGGAGGAGCTTTTAAAGGGCTCCGATAATAAAATATACCTTGCGACCATGCCGCATTCTCCCTCGAATGAGGAGAGGATAAAACGCCATATCAGGCGAAGGGCGGACAAGGGCTTTATCACCATAGAAAAGACAGAAAGCTTAAGTGAGCTTGAACTGCCTCCTGGCGCGGATATCCTGCTTGAGGACCTGCCGAACCTTCTAGCGAACGAGATGTTCTTAAGCGATGGTTCGGTGTGTGAGGATGCGTACGGGAAGGTTTTATGTGATCTGGAGTTCCTGACAGGTCACAGCAGAAGGCTTGTTGTCGTATCAGACGATATTTTTGAGTCAGGTCTTGATTACGATCCGCTGACTGATAAATATATGCGGATTCTTGGAAGGCTGCATGTATTTCTGGCAGAAAAGGGGAAGGTTTCGGAAATCATGGCGGGGATTGAATTGTAGGAGTGTTTCATGGACAGAGAAAGATTTGAAAAACAAAAGGATTTTATTCTTGAGGCTGATAAGGAGAAGACGGTTTTCCGCCAGACACATCTGACAAACCACGGCAGGAATGAGGACGACGCTGAGCATGCCTGGCACATGGCTCTGATGACCTACCTCTTAAGCGAGTACTCCGATGAAAAAATAGACGTAGCCCGCACCATGATAATGTGCCTTATCCACGATATCGTAGAGATAGACGCAGGCGATACATATGCCTATGATGAGGAAGGAAAAAAGACTCAGGACGAGAGGGAGGAGAAAGCGGCGGACAGGATTTTTGCGCTGCTGCCTGATGACCAGGCAGAAGACCTGAGAGAGATTTTTGAGGAGTTTCAGGAGAGGAAGACTCCTGAGGCAAGGTTCGCCAGAGCCATGGATAATCTTCAGCCGCTGCTCTTAAACGATTCAAACGGCGGGAGTGACTGGAGAGAGCACGGCGTCAGCTACGGCCAGGTAAGAGGCAGACAGGACGGGACCAGAGCCGCCTCACGGGACTTATATGCCATCACAAGGGAGATCCTTGACAGACATCTCAGGTCAGGGGACCTGAAGGACGACAGCCGGGAGAGCGATTAAGATCAGTCACGCATTTTTTTGAAGGGGCAATCGCCCGATATATACAGGAGAATTATGGTTTATCCGGAATTTTTACAGAATGGAAGTACTATTGGGATAGCGGCACCGAGCGCAGGCGTTGGAGACGACATAGCAGGCTGGGAGGACAGCATTCATTTTTTAAAGAATGAGGGCTTTGACATACTTGAGACTGCTTCGGTAAGAAATGACGCTGACAGAAGCACGGACGCGAAGAGAAGGGGCGAGGAGCTGAACTCGCTTTTTTCCGATCTGAAGGTAGACTTTGTGATGTGTGCCGCTGGCGGTGATTTTTTAGACGAGTGTCTGCCATATGTAGACTTCGATGCCATGAAGATAAATCCGAAGTGGCTTCTCGGGGCGTCGGATCCGACTGGAATCCTCTACCCTTATACGACGGTCTGTGATGTGGCGACATTTTATGGGCTTAACGCCGGAAGCTACGGCAGGACGCCGGTTCCTGACTATGTGATGAAGAACCTCTCCATGATAAAGGGCGAGGATCTGACTGAGACGAGCTATCCTAAATACATGGCGACACCGCCATTTATGGCTGATGAGATAAGCTATGACAGGGATTCTGACATGACCGCCTCTGTTCCGGAGCTGTCTGTAAAGGGCAGATGTATCGGCGGCTGTATCGACGTCTTAAAGGACCTTATCGGGACGCCTTACGATGGAACGAGGGATTTTCTGAACAGATACAGGGGCGACCATTTCATCTGGTACTTCGATAATTTTTCCCTGAGCGCGGAGACATTCTACAGGACACTGCTTCAGATGAAGTATGCCGGCTGGTTTGAGGGTACTGAGGCGGTGATCTTCGGCCGGACTGTGTTTGAGTCTTCTGATACCGGAATGACATATGATGAGGCGGCTGCGTTGGCTCTTGGTGATATCCCGGTCATAAACCGCGCGGATATAGGGCATACGGCGCCGATGATGACTATGATAAACGGAGCGGTTCTCAATCTCGTTTACAAAAATAACAGGATGACTCTGTCATTCTCTCTGGTGTGAGGCAGCGCATGGATTTTTTAAGGAGCCTTTCTATAGCGTTTTCGATGTATTCCGCGGTCCCGATGCCGCAGTTTCAGTGGGATCAGAAAAATTACGAGAACTCATTCGCCTTTTTCCCGCTTGTCGGAGCGGTGCTTTCAGGGATTCTGTTCCTTCTGTCTGAAGCTTTTGTCTTCATTGGGATAAGCACGCTGGCAGCCTCTCTGGCGCTTACAGCGGTGATTGTCATATACACAGGCGGATTTCATATTGACGGCTACATGGATACGATGGACGCCCTCTGCTCTCACAGGGACAGGGAAGAGAAGATCCGCATCATGAAGGATTCACATATTGGAGCCTTCGGCGTGATAGAGCTTGTCGTGCTCGCTCTTCTTATGTCAGCAGGCATTTTTGAGGCGGAGTGCAGAGGATGCTTGGGTTCCGTCCTCTATGGATTCGTGGTCTCGAGAACGCTCTCAGGCGTTGCCGTCTGCACCTTTAAAAGACGGGATAAGAATACCTCGCTGATCCACTTCGAAACAGGCGGCAGCAGGCAGTTCACTCTTACGATGATGTTCATCTATCTGTTCGCGGTGATCGCGTTGAGCTTCTTAAACCACGATTCATCTGTGGTTTTTGCCGTGCTTGTCTGTGTAGCGTGGCTTTTTATCTCGAAGCTTATCTATGAAAAGCAGTTCGGAGGGATCAGCGGCGATACAAGCGGACATTTCCTGTGTATCTGTGAGGCGCTTTTTACATGGACAGTCGTTTTATTTTTCGCGCTGCGAAGCAGATTATAAAAGACTTTTCAGGGATTTCGCGTGGTGATATAATAAAAATCACAGGAAATACAAAGTAAAGAATGAGAGGATATAAAGATATGAGGTCAGTTAAGGCAGTACGGTCTGATGCTTTTGATGAAAGACTAAAAAAATACGGCGATGAGATGAAATGGCTGTATATGGAGCTGTATAATGACGAGCATGCTTACGAATATTTCGTTTCAATGCTTAGAAAAATGTACGACGCCAGAAGCGAGGTGTTAAAGGAATGGGACGACGCGAGGACTGTCGTACCTGACTGGTACAAGGGAAATGATATCCTTGGAATGATGCTCTATACACAGAATTTTGGCGGTGATCTGAAGGGTGTGAGAAAGCATCTGGATTATCTGCAGAGAACCGGCGTCAATTACGTGCATCTGATGCCTCTGCTCACTAGCCCTGAGGGCAGAAGCGACGGAGGATACGCTGTCGCTGATTTCAGGTCTGTTGATCCGAAATACGGTACGATGAAGGACCTCGCCGACCTCTGCGGCGACTGCCATTCCAGAGGAATGGTTACCTGTCTGGATTTCGTAATGAACCACACCAGCGAGGACCATGAGTGGGCCAAGAGGGCAAAGGCCGGTGAGAAGGAGTATCAGGACCGGTACTTTTTCTATGACAACTGGGATATCCCGAATGAATTCGAGAAGACAGTTCCACAGGTCTTTCCTCAGACAGCTCCGGGGAATTTTACCTGGTGTGAGGAAGCGCATAAGGTAGTCATGACTACTTTTTATCCGTATCAGTGGGACCTTAATTACGCCAATCCGACGGTTTTCAACGATATGACTGAAAATATGCTCTTCCTCTGCAATCAGGGCATCGATGTCATAAGACTTGACGCTACGCCGTACATCTGGAAGGAGCTGGGCACATCCTGCCGCAACCTGCCACAGGTTCATACTCTTGTAAGGATCATGCACATAGCAAGCGATATTGTATGCCCTGGCAATCTGCTGCTCGGAGAGGTGGTTATGGAGCCTTCAAAGGTCGTGCCTTATTTCGGTACAGAGGAAAAGCCGGAATGCCATATGCTCTATAATGTTACGACCATGGCAAGCACCTGGCACACTGTGGCTACCCACGATGTCAGGCTTTTAGCGCATCAGCTCGGGACAGTCTTTGCGCTTCCGCACAGCTATACCTTCCTGAATTATCTGAGATGTCATGATGATATAGGCTGGGGACTTGACTATGGTTTCCTGAGTCAGTTCGGCATCTCGGAGGTGCCTCATAAAAAATTCTTGAATGACTATTTCACCGGACGTTTCCCTGGCTCTGATTCAAGAGGCGAGCTTTATAACGACGATCCGAGGCTCGGAGACGCAAGACTCTGCGGAACTACGGCGTCCCTCTGTGGAGTTGAGGCAGCTTCGTTTGAGAAGGATAAGAAAAAGCTTAAGCGCGCGATAAGGCTTGACCTGATGCTTCACGCATTTCTTTTTACACAGAGCGGCATACCGGTGCTGTACTCCGGCGATGAGATTGGACAGGAGAACGACTACAGCTACCACGATGATCCGCTCAAACGCGATGACAGCCGTTATATTCACAGAGGCGCGATGAACTGGAAGGCAGCGAAAAATATCGATGATCCAGCTTCAAAGGAAGGACAGATCTTTAACGGGATAGAAAAGCTGCTGTCAATCCGGAGAGATCATATAGTATTCGACAGCCTCGCCGATACCTGGATAGTAGAGACCTATAACGACCATATACTTGGAATCGGCAGATACTATCGTGGTGAGAAGCTTATTGCTCTTTTTAACTTTGGAGACAGTGACGAGACAGCCTGGATAGACGAGCCGGAGCAGTATTATGACCTTATGAGCGGCAGGCCGCGCTCCGCAAAAAATGTCCTGATCCCTTCAGGAGATTTTGCGTGGCTGTTTCACAAATTCGATTAAAAAGTGTATAATAACAGACAAATACTTTTAATTTACGTTCAGGGGTGTAAGCATGGGAAAGAGAAAATTTGTAAGCACGAGAACTCTGGCGGCCGGAGCAAGAATCGATCAGACGATAAGAGACCGGTCCGGCCGTGAGATGATAAAAAAAGGCGCGTATTTAGACGATTTCCAGATAGAGTACCTTCAGAAAAAGGGTATCATGGGAATCTATATATACGAGGGCGTCCCCGACGAGCTCGAGCAGAGCCTTGTAATCCCGGAGGCCACAAAGAGGGCTATCGAGGCAAATCACAAGGACGATCCTGTCAAGGTCAGCATCTCAAACGATGTAAAGGAACGTGTGGGACAGGGAGTCGCCTACCTGTTCAACGATCCGGAGAGCAGTGATTTCACAACGGCCGCTCACTCCATCGCCGATGATCTCTCAAGGAGCATCCTCGCAAACAATTCCATAGCTGTTGATATCAGGACATTAAAGACCAGCGACGAGTACACCTTCAGGCATTCGGTGGACGTGGCGACTATATCAGCCATCATCGGAAAAAGATACGGCCTGAAGGGCAAGGAGCTCCACGAGCTGCTTGTGGCAGGTCTTCTTCATGATATGGGCAAATCAAAGATCCCCCTTGAGATCCTGAACAAGCCGGGTAAGCTTACAGATGACGAATTCGCCATCATGAAAACCCATTCGACACTTGGCTATAATATCCTCAAAGAGAAAAATGAATTCCCGCCGCAGATCCTTCTTGGTGTTCTGATGCACCACGAGAAGCTCAACGGCAAAGGCTACCCGATGGGTGTGACCGCGGAAAAGATCCCGACCTACGCCAGGATAATTTCTGTAGCTGATATCTACGATGCTCTTGTTACGAAGCGCCCCTACAAGGATCCCTTCGGACAGCGTGAGGCAATGGAGATGGTGCTTGCTATGGGAGACGAACTGGATATTAAGGCGCTTGAGTGCTTCTCAAAGAGTGTGATCCTCTATCCGGTCGATTCTGTTGTCAGGCTTTCAAACGGGCAGCTGGCAAAGGTTGTCGCGAATAACCCGGATTATCCTATGCGTCCGAAGGTAGTTGAGATAGAAACCGGAAGAGTGCTTGACCTCGCCAATGATTTCAAATATAATAATATAGTTTTGGAATCATGATCAGGAGGTTTTGGCTTTGGCAAATTTAAAGGATGAGATAACAAAGAGGAGAACATTTGCGATCATCTCTCACCCGGATGCAGGTAAGACTACACTTACAGAGAAGTTTCTTCTGTATGGCGGACAGATAAATCAGGCCGGTTCCGTAAAAGGAAAGGCTACTGCAAAGCATGCGGTTTCGGACTGGATGGAGATAGAGAAGCAGCGTGGTATTTCAGTCACGAGTTCCGTGCTTCAGTTCGAATACGATGGCATGTGCATAAATATCCTCGATACTCCTGGTCACCAGGATTTCTCTGAGGACACATATCGTACGCTGATGGCAGCTGATTCAGCGGTCATGGTAATCGACGGCGCAAAGGGCGTCGAGCCGCAGACCAGAAAGCTGTTCAAGGTCTGCGTCATGCGGCATATTCCTATTTTTACCTTTATTAACAAAATGGACCGTGACGCGATGGATACGTTCGAGCTGATGGACGACATCGAAAACGAGCTTGGCATCGCGACCTGCCCTGTAAACTGGCCTATCGGAAGCGGAAAGAACTTCAAGGGTGTTTATGACAGGAACACAAAGAATGTCCTGACCTTCTCTGATACCATGAAGGGTACAAAGGAGGGCGAGGAAAAGGACTATCCTATCGATGATCCTGACCTGATCGCTGCCATTGGAGAGGACATGAGGGATACCCTGATGGATGAGATGGAGCTTCTTGATGGCGCCGGTGCTCCTTTTGATCAGAAAAAAGTAGACGC
>JBJELA010000175.1:0-2306 GCA_051878915.1 Candidatus Weimeria sp. | reverse complement strand
GCATCGGTGATCTTTGCGGTGCCTATATCCATTCCGCGGTAAACCTGCATCGAATCAGCAGAGATCACCTCACCGTTTATCCTTTTCGCGAGCTCCACAGCGCACTCGGATTTTCCTACTGCTGTAGGGCCAGCGATAATTACCAGCTTGTTCATGATCCACCTGCACTCTTTCCGGCCACATATCCTGAAGAAAATGCCCACTGCAGGTTGTAGCCTCCGCAGAGTCCGTCGACATCCGCCTCCTCGCCACAGACATATAAACCTGGGATTTTCTTCAGGGAGAGGTCATCGTTTAACTCATCGAAGACTACTCCTCCCGACGTCGTCTGCGCCGCCTCGAATCCCCTGTTTCCACTCACTTTAAAAATGAGACCGTTCAGGATTTTATCCGTATATCTGAGAAAGCTGTCGATAACCACATCACCTATGGAACCTGAACCAGGTAAGATCATTACGGCGAGCACCTCCGCAAGCTTTTCAGGGAAAAGTCCCATCAGAAGATACCCTCTCGGATCATCAGGTGAAAGACTGCCTGCTGCCTCAGTAATACTTTTTTCTATAAGCGTATGAGCCTCTTTCATCGAATAGTCTGGGAAAAAATCAAGCTTTACCCTGACGTCCCTTCCCTGATCAACTGCTCTTACAGCCTCAGATGAGATCTGAAATACCGGGATACCTGATATGCCATATTCTGTGATCTGAAGGTTTCCGGTATCATCTGATACCTCTCTTCCATCCACGATCAGGCTTACCCTTGCGGATACTCTTACACCTGCCGCCTTTTTTAACGGATTATCCTTAAGGACCAGCGGGACTAGGGCAGGAAGAGGTTTCTTTATTCTTACTCCCATCCTTTTCAGTATCTGTAAACCATCTCCAGAGCTGCCTGACCTTGGAGCAGCAAGCCCGCCACACGCGAGGATGACTTTTTTGGCCCTGTAGGCGTAGCCTGAAACCAGGATCTCAAAATGATCCTCTCTCTTCTTTATATCTGTGACTTCCTTTCCGCCCTTCAGATGTACGCCAGTCCTCCTGGCATGTGAAATAAGAGCCTGATTTACGCAAAGCGCCGACATGCTCCTCGGATAGCACCAGCCATCCCTGTACTCAGCCTCCATCCCGAGCGAGCACATGAAATCAATGACGCGCGACTGGTCAAACCTGCCTATTATTTCCATTGCCCGGTCTGTATCATCAGAGTGGTAGCAGCCCTTTTCAATCCTCAGGTTTGTAAAATTGCACCGGCCATTTCCTGTAGACAGAAGCTTTTTCGCAAACTGCGTATTTTTTTCTAAGACAGTCACCTCTGCCCCTGACTCCCTTGCTGCTGTTGCAGCGAAAAGTCCGCTTGCGCCAGAGCCGATTACTATTACATCCTCCATAGAAAGCTCCTCTATTCCCTGAGCAGGTGCATCCTTTCAGCGAGTTTAATGAGCCTGCCTCCATGCGGAACCCTGTTAAGCTCTTCTCTCGTGATCCCTCCGAACAGGAGCATTACAACAAAGTAAACTATCATAGCCACTATGATCGCGATGATAGTCGCGAACGCGTTTGAGTGAAGCGTCGCTACAAAAAACTTATATGTAATAAAGGTTGCGATTCCCATTATTACAGAACCTGAGAGTGGCAGGATATAGGTCTTTCTTACATCCTGCTTTGTCCCTGAATACTTCTTTACCGCAAGGCCGTTTAACAGGCACATCATAAATGCGTAGAAGGCATTTGCAAGGATCACCGCATAGATACCTGCCTTGAAAAACTGCATTGCCGCAAGAAGAAAGCCAGCCTGAAGCACGAGTGAGACTGCGGCATTTTTTACAGGGATCCTGAGCTTGTCAATTCCCTGAAGAAGACCGTTGCTCAAGGTCGAAAGAGAATAGAACAGCACTGAAATGGCTCCGACCATAAGCATATATCCGGAGGTAGGATCGGTATCTGAGAAAAGCAGCATCTGTATAGGCTGTGCCAGGACAAAAATACCGACTGTGCACGGGAAGGCTATTACCATGATAAATCGCGTAGCTGAATGGATCCTACTTCTTACCAGATCCATGTCACCGCCCTTGAACGCTGTCGTAAGCGCAGGGACTGATGATGAGGCCATAGCCGAGGCAATAGAGATAGGGACGTTTATGATAACCCTGTACTGTCCTGAATAGACGCCCCACCACACATCGATAGTGTGCTGCTTATAGCCCTGGAAAAGCGCGAAATTCTTAAAAATAGACTGGTCGATTATAGAGCTTACATTATAGAGTGTTGTAGAAAGCAGAACCGGGATAATGGTCGCGAAGAGCAGCCACA
>JBJELA010000174.1:0-2306 GCA_051878915.1 Candidatus Weimeria sp. | reverse complement strand
GCCCTCCTTATTCTGTCACTGACGCAGTGATCTGTTTTACAAGTGTATCAAGTCTCTTCTGGGTGATCGTCACGCCGCTGGTCAGATCAGAGCCATACGAAGAAGCCGCATCCCAGAATTTCTGTCCTACTCTCTGCAGAGACGCGTACTTTGACTGGGCAAGCAGCGCCTGTATTCCAGGTGATGCCTTAACCTCGTCACTCTCAGCAGCCTTTTTATTTGATGGGCCCTGAGCTCTCTTCTCGAAACGGAGTGTCTGGCTCTGCTCGTTTGTCATATATGCGGCGAGCTTGTTGGCCCAGTCAGCCTTGACCGAGAATCCGTTGACTCCGACCATCTTGTATCCGGCGTATGAAGCCATCTGCACCTGACTGCCATCGACAGTGTAGGTAGGAAGCTTTACAGCGCCAAGGTCATCGCCCCAGACCTTCTGCAGGTCAGTAGCAAGCCAGACTCCGCTGACTCCCGCAATAACCGAACCGTCAGCCGCACCGGCCTTCAGCACATCGTCTCCGCCAGGCTTAAAACCGCTGTTCTTCGCAATAGCGCTCATAGCCTTTGCTACATCGATTCCCTTGATCTTGTTCTTTGTGGAATTCCAGTCGCATTCATTTGTCAGGCCGTTTTTTGAAAGCGTAAGCTTAAGACCGGTATTGCCGTAGAACGCATACATATACCAGCCGTTCGCAATATCCATTGTGACCTTCTTGCCCTTTGAGGCAGCGACTGAAAGGATGCCGTCCATAGTCTTCAGGTCGGAATCCTTGAAGTATTTTTTGTTGTAATAAAGAAAATAACCGTTATCAGCCGTCATAGGGTAAGCATAGATCTTCCCGTCGATTGACGCAGCCTCAACCGCCGCATCGATATTATCGCTCTTTACCGAAGAATCGGTGACAGGAGAAAGGATTCCTGAAGCTACCAGGGAGTTCAGCTGATCATCCGCAAAGGTAAATACATCAGGTGCAGAATTTATATCACTAAGTACCTGATTTGAGGCGTCAGACTCACTTATGACCTCAGTCTTTACTGTGTACGGGAAGTCAGGATTGTCCTTTTTAAAGTTAGTGACTATCTGATTCATGACATCCTTATCAGCTTCATCGCCGACAGAGACCACAAGTGTGTTATCCGCGTCACCCGAAGCCGTAGAAAAATCAAAGGCATTCCCTGATGCCTGTTGTCTGGCCGCGCTGCTCCCGCAGCCGGTAAAAAGCATCGCCGCCATTACAGGCAGTGCGATCAACATTTTATTTATCTTCATCTGTTTTCCTCCTTCAAAAGTATTGCAAATAATTATTTTAACATATTTGCGTTAAAATCAGAATAATTAAAACAGATGAAAAAACCAGAAAAAATGAAACGATTCTTGAGATTTTGCACTATGCGCAGTGCAGCTGTCTGTTTTTTTATTGTAAAATTATACAAAAATAAAATGACAGCTGCGTCTATTCATGATCTGGAAATGGGTAAGAAGCAAAACGCCCGTACCGGAAAATCCAAATGAAACAACTGAATCAAGGACCTTGTTCTTAAACGGAACAATTGCGGAAGAGTCGTAGTTTGACGGGATGAGCCTGATCGAGGAAGGCATGGTCTTTGACGTGCTTTCGGAATCCGATAATGACGAGAATGGGGACTACTGCGAGGCAGCGACACAGGAGGATTTTGACCAGTGGTAATCGTACAGAAACAGAACAGAAGTTTCATTGAATTAACATTCTCATAGTGATAAAACCAGATTGTATTATTTGACTTTACTGAATACTTCGATTATGAACACAAGTAAATAGATTTTATCCTTAGCAAGGAGGTGAATATTATGTCATTAAATATAAGTTCATATTATAATGCAACTGGTAATATAACAGGTGGCAAGGTAAATACCCAAAGTAAGCAGTATAAAGCATTGGAAGAAAAGGGTTGGATATCAGGTGTTATTCAAAATGAATCCATGATGTCACCAGAAGAAAAAATGATATATCAAACATTCGGTGGAAGAGATACTATCATCAAGAATTTGATGAAACAATTTGATTCAGATGGTGATTTACTGAATGCAAATGGAGTGGCTGGTATGGATGTTACAGGCAAAGGTACATCGTGGCAGAAACTTACGAGTGTTTCTGAGGAATATCGTCAAAAGATGTTTGATAATGTAAAGCAAGAATATATCCAAGAAAACGGTGTTTCAAATGGTGACACAACCAAGCGTTCAGATATTTTCAAAGATTATCAGCTAAGTGTTAATAAACTCAAACTTCGCACTTTAAAAAGTGCCTTTGTACCTTGAAAATTCAATAAAA
>JBJELA010000173.1:0-2313 GCA_051878915.1 Candidatus Weimeria sp. | reverse complement strand
TAATGGATATGGATACGGAGATGGATGACCCGCGCACAGAAATGTATCTTCAGCAGTCTGACTGCGTTATCCTGGTCCTGGATTCGGGCATAAAAAATCTCATGAAGTTTGCGGACATCAAAAAGGAATTTACAAGGCTTGTCCGCCATAAACCTATCATCACCGTGCTCAACAAGTATGATCAGGAAGTCCTTCAGAAAGAAGAGGCTGCCGGGCTGATAAGGGTCACAAACAAGAAGGCTGTAGAGAGATGGGGCACCATACACTATAACAAGTACATTCCTTACTGCGAGAACAGGGGTGCGCTGCAGCTCCTTTTTGCGCAGATGAACAAGCGCACGTCGCAGACTATAATGCTCGACGCTGACATGAACATAATCACGAAACAGATAATAAGGATACAGACTGAACAGAGCAGAGCGAGGATCAGCACCAAGCTCGCGAATCAGCCGGTAGCTGAATAAAGGAGAAGCAAAATGACAGACTATCTGATAGCTGCGGCCATAATAGCTGCAGCCGGCGCGGCCGGATCGGCGGTCGTCATGCATAAGAAAGCGAATAATATACAGGTAGTAAATGAAGACTATCAGACCTTT
This sequence comes from Candidatus Weimeria sp., assembly GCA_051878915.1. Taxonomy (GTDB): domain Bacteria; phylum Bacillota; class Clostridia; order Lachnospirales; family Lachnospiraceae; genus Weimeria. Next base: position 1,717 of record JBJELA010000173.1, on the reverse strand, counting down.
GATGACGTCTTAGAGGGCGTAAAGCTTGATATAGTAGAGCAGATCAAGGAAGATGATATTTCTACCGAGATGTCAGATGAAGAGCTCGAGAAAAGCCGTCAGAGAAAGATCGCTATAAAAAATGCCTTAAAGATGGCACCGAATGGTGTACGTGAGTCAAAGCTTGTAGTAAAGGGCATGATAAAGAAGTGGCTTGTGGAACATATAGGCATAGAGAAGGTAAAAGAACTGACAGGTCTTAATGCAGAGTCTGAGCCGGACGACAATACCATGTTCGAGATCCTTATGTACCGCTACCAGAAGACTTACGGTGTCCATGCATTTACAGCCTGGATGGATAAATATGATCTGGCCAGACCGAAGCCTGCTGTAGGTATTGCAAGACGTGGTACAAGTGCGTACTACGTGACACCGGCTGAGTTTGAGGCTACGTATCATGCGGAAAACATCGAGCTTACCGACGACGAGATGTATGACATCCTGACAACCCTTGTTTATGAGAAATATATGGGCTGGGGTCCTGTCGATACCATCGCAGAGATGGATATCAACGGATACAATATCGGTGTTTCCGGTTCTCTTATGGGAGCGACTACACAGGATAATGAAGCAAACCCTGATTCATTTTCCGAATCAACAAACTCGTTCTGGGTGTATTTCAGGTCAAACTACATACATCTGCAGTTTATAGATTTCGGTTCGCTTGCTGAGATAAGACGTGTGACACAGCTTATGATCCGCTGGGGAAACCCGGGACCTCTTACATCAAAGGGAAGCTACATGGTAAATACCATGCACGATAAATCACGTATCCTGGCTATCAGACCGGATGCCGGTGAGGCATGGGGTGTGTTCGTCCGTAAGTTCTCGCTTGATATCAAGAGCCCTGAGGAGCTTATCATAAAGAAGGGCGTTACTGGCGGAGAGATCTGTGCAAAACTTATCGAGTATCTGATGCTGGGACAGGTTACTATCGCTGTTACCGGACGTCAGGGTTCTGGTAAGACAACGCTTATGAAAGCTATTATGGGCTACCTGCCGCCTGACTGGAACATCCGTGTACTCGAGATGGCGCCGGAGTTATACCTGCGTGAGACATATCCTAACCGTGAGATCTTCTCGGTACAGGAGACACAGTACGTATCCATGGAGGAATTGCAGGATGCGTTCAAGAAAGCCGATGCTACCGTTACCGTTATCGGTGAGGTTGCAACAGACCCTGTAGCCGCACGTATGATCCAGCTGGCTATGACAGGTTCCCTGATGACGATCTTCTCTCACCATGCGAATACAGCGAAAGATCTGGTACTCACTTTAAGGAACTCACTCGTTAATGCCGGCGGATTCTCCAACATGAGCACAGCCGAGAGACAGGTAACCGATGCGTTAAAGATCAATATCCACCTCGGATTTGAGGACGGAAAGAGATTTATCAAACGCATCACAGAGATCAAGCAGTTCGAGGAAGGTATCCCTTATCCGGAATATGATGCTGATGATCCGCAGAAGGCAGACTACGAACTGAACAGGGAATATTACAACCGTGAGACAGACCGTATCTCGTTCTCCACGCATGATATCCTGCGTTATAACAAAGATACCGATACCTATGAGATCGGCGAGGCATTCTCACCGTATCTGTATAACAGGCTCTTGGAAGCCATGCCGAAGGAAGACAAGGAAGGATTCAAAGAGTTTATAGCGTATTACTGGAAGG
>JBJELA010000172.1:0-2314 GCA_051878915.1 Candidatus Weimeria sp. | reverse complement strand
AGCCGTCCGTTCTTTTTTTTGGAGGTTTTTATGGAGGGCTATGAGGAGTTTAAAAAGCAGATCCTACTTATGACGAACATCGATCTTTCTTCATACAAGGAAAAACAGATGAGACGCCGTATCGACTCTCTTGTAGTCAAGCATCGTCTGGACAGCTATTCTGCTTTCGTAAGACTTCTTCGTGAGGACAAGGCGGTTTTTGATGAGTTCATCAATTTCCTTACGATAAATGTCTCAGAGTTTTACCGCAATCCTGATCAGTGGGAGCTACTTGATAAGGAGTATTTTCCCTATCTGATAGGAAAATTCGGCAAGAACCTGAAGATCTGGAGCGCTGCCTGTTCCACAGGTGATGAGCCGTACTCGCTTGTGATGGCTCTTTCAAAGCATCTTCCTCTCTCGAATATCAGGATCATCGCTACTGATATCGACAAGCAGGTGCTTTCCCAGGCAAAGTCCGGGCTTTATTCAGAAAAGAGCATCAAGTCAGTTCCGGATGAGTTCAAGAGGAAATACTTCAGACAGGTCGGTTCTTCCTATCTGATCTCTGATGAGATCAGGCGCTGTGTGGAATTCCGGGAGGGAAATCTCCTTCGGGATGAGTATCCTTCAGGCTGTGACATGATAGTCTGCAGGAATGTAGTTATCTATTTCACTGATGAGGCAAAGCTTGAAATCTACAAGAAGTTCAACAGATCACTAAAGAGCGGTGGCCTTCTTTTCATCGGAAGCACCGAGCAGATCATGGAGTACAGGGACCTGGGGTACAAACGCCGCAGTTCATTTTTCTATGAAAAGGTATAATAAAAACCCGCGCTGTGGCGCGGGGTTTTTTGTCACATCAGGACAAGCTGCCGGATATAGCCTTCGAGCTGTTTTCTGGCCTTATCAGTATCATCAGGCAGGGCTGACAGTGTATAGCAGGTCTCGCGGGTTACTTTTTCATAAGAGTCCTTTGGCATGGATCCCGCGAGCTCCTTTGGTATCAGCTGGCCGCTTTCCTTCAGGCGCACATATGAGGCCGCGTCTGCGTAGTATATCCTGATCCTGCCGTCAGTCGTATCGAAGACGCAGTTTATGGTGTTTTTCACAAAGGTCAGGTGAATCCCCGGAAGTGTAAAGGTCAGAGGGACTGGGGTAAAAATATCCGTGATCCCGGATGCGGTTATGCAGTCAGTATTACCTGCGTCTGAGTCGTCAGAGCCTGTATTACGGCCTGCAAATGCTGTTATCGAGGTTATTTCAGGCTTAATCCTGCTGATTTCAAGGCAGTTAAGGAGAGAGAGCAGGTTGATTATACCTGTAAGCTTATATACGCTGTGGTCGATTATCGGCTCAGCGTATTTTTTTTCATCTGTGTTTTCCCAGGTCTTATAGAGCGTCGTGACAGTGCGTCCATCCGGAAGAGTTGTATCAGAAAGCCCCATTTCTTCTAAAAGCGTGTAGATGGAAAGGCTCTCATCCTTTATCAGCCGCCGTATCGGGTGAAGGAGCTTCGATAAGTCGTACAGAGGGATGTCCGTAGAGCCCGACCTGACTGAGCTGTTATTGTATACGAGCTTTTTTGCATAGACCTCGCACCTTTTTGAAAGGAATTTCAGATCGAAGACTGTACCGTTCCAGGTGATGATCCTTGAAGCGCTTTTAATTTTCTTTAAGGCCGCTTCGATGATATTAAGCTCGTCATCTTTATTTTCTGAAAAAAATGTTTCGGTCTGAATGACAGAGCTGTTTTCGCCCAGACCAGCAGCCGAGACAGAGATAATGCGGTGGCGGTCAGGAGAAAGGCCGGTAGTCTCTATCGTAAACACCATATCGCCCGCATTCAGGTATTTCCTGACGATCTCAGGATATTTTATTTTTTCATTAAAATCAAATTCGCGCTGTGTTTTTATCATATGTCAATTCTAAGAAATATCTTTAAGTAATTCAAGTATTTAGGTGGGAAATAATTTTGAAGTGTGTTATACTTATTTTGAATGTGGTGTTATGAAAACAGCCATATATTTGTGGATAAGGGAGGTTTTCATTTGAAGAGGACTATTAAAAAAATAACCGCTGCTCTGTTATGTGCCGCCTGCGTTCTGGTCGTTATGCCATTTACAGGGCATAATGCTTCACAGATCAGCGCAGAAGCAGCTGATACGAATACAGTTACTGTCAGCTACAACGTACAGGTAAACCAGACCATAAGCAGCATCCAGACAGTCTTTGACCTGGTAAAATCTGCGTATGGCACTGAAGGAACAGAAATAGCCTATAACAGCGTTCTCGAAAACGCTGCTATTGACAGAGCTGAGGATTTAGTTGTCTA
>JBJELA010000171.1:0-2314 GCA_051878915.1 Candidatus Weimeria sp. | reverse complement strand
TCAATATCTCCTTGTCTTACTGTCCTTAACTAACTGACATTGATTCACGGCACCTCCCCAATCAGACCGCAGACCAACCGCGCTTACGCGCGTTTGCCGCATCTTCGATGCTAAAAGTCTGCGGTTGTTGGGGAGGTTCCCGCTTCACAGGCGGGCTTCTGTGGGGGTTTAATCGTCCGCACAAGTGCGTACGTCGTAACCCCCACAGAAGCTGCCGTGAATAGTAACCCTAAATAAAGTTAACGACATTATACCATACTTTGCGTGGGACTGAAAAAATAACCGCGCTTCAGACGAGACGGGATATCAGTATTCCTGCTTCTTTATGACTTTTCTAAGCAGCGGATAGAGAATTGCGGCGATTATGATTCCGAAAACAGCCTGGATCAGGTTTGCCGGGATTCCGGCAGCAGCTGTGGCCATGCCTGAGTTGAGTGCGGCAGCATCGAAACCGCCCTTTGCTGTGAAGGCAAATTCAAATGTCTCAAAGATGAAATATCCGATTACCATGAATGCCTCGCCAACTACGCCTGCGATAATTACAGGAACCGGGCTCTTCTTTGAAGCGGTTATTTTCTGAAGAAAAGAAGTGAGTCCGGCTGCGATTACGGCTACGAGTGCCTTGATCACAAAGGTGGCCGGCACGTAGACCATGTATCCGCCGATCAGGTCGGAAAGCATCGAGCCGAAGCCGGCTGCGAGCCCGCCCCAGAGAGGTCCGAGAAAAATACCCGAAAGCAGGACAAATCCATCGCCCGGGTGTATGTAACCGTTAGTGGCAAATACCGGAACCTTGATAAAAAAGGTTCCGACGAAGGTCAGCGCCGCGAAAAGCGCTGAAGTAACGAGTAGTCTGATCCTGGATGAAGACATTGTCTTCTCCTGATTTTCTGTAGGAACGTGTGTAACCATCTGAGTACCTCCTGATTGTTTTTAGTGGAAATTATAGTGAAAAGATGATAATATTGAAATATCCAGTTTGAGATTTTTTTATATGATCAGATGTATGCGCAAATTTACTCAGGAGGACGAAATGAAACGGCAGCCGGAATATCTGAATGTGTACTATAAATTAAGGGAACAGATTACGAGCGGGGCATACCACTTTGGACAGAAGCTTCCGTCGAAGCGGCAGCTTTCTGATATGGAGCATCTGTCTGTGATCACGATCGGACACGCCTATGATCTGCTCGCGGAGGAGGGATATGTCGAGGCTCGCGAGCGCAGTGGCTACTATGTGAGCTATAATGACGCGGATCCTTTTCTGGCAGTAGGAGCTGGTGCCAGATTACGGGAAGCTTCTGAAGAGGACAGCTCGCGGGTGAATGAGGAAAGAGGTGGTGATCCACAGGCGGATTATAAAGAGGAGTTTGTTGTGCCGCCGGTCGCTAATTTTCCGTTCCTTTCGTACGCGAAGACAGTGAGAAGGGTGCTTTCCGATGAGGGCGAAAATCTTTTTGTGAAGTCGGAGAACCAGGGACGGCTCGACCTGCGTCAGGCGATAGCGGCCTACCTGCTGAGGAACCGCGGGATGAAGGTCAGCCCGGGGCAGATCCTGGTCGGGAGCGGCGCCGAGTATCTGTACGGGATAATAGTCATGATGCTTGGCCGTGGCCGGATCTACGGAATCGAGGATCCTTCATATGAAATGATTGAAAAAATATACGTTCAGAACGGTGCCTCCATCGAGAAGCTTCAGATGGGACCGGACGGTATTACATCTCTGGCTCTGCAGAAGACAAAGGCGAGAGTCCTCCATGTGACGCCTTTTCACAGCTACCCGTCCGGCACCACCGCCGACGCGACGAAGCGGGTGGAGTACATAAACTGGGCGAAGCACAGGGACGCGATCATTGTTGAGGACGATTACGATTCAGAATTTACTGTGCAGACAAGGAGGGAGGATACGCTTTTTTCCATCGAACCGAAGCGTCATGTGATCTACATCAATACCTTCAGCAGAACCATATCGCATGCTACAAGGATCGGATATATGGTGCTTCCATCGGAACTTTGTGATGAGCTTCTCTCGAAGGTTTCATTCTTCTCGTGCACGGTGCCGGTCCTGGATCAGGTCGTCCTGCGCGAGCTGCTGAATTCCGGCGAGTTCGAGCGGCATATCAATCGTGTCCGCAGGAAGCTCGGTTCAGCGGGAAACTAGGTTTTTATACGTGAGGACAGCGTTTTATCCTCCGGATAAATTTTATTTTTTAAAAAATGTTGGAAATACAACTGTACAAATACCCTTAAGGGGTATATAATCATAACTGTAACAAGGTAAGAAAGAGAAAGTAATAAGAAGGCTTTGCGTGAG
>JBJELA010000170.1:0-2316 GCA_051878915.1 Candidatus Weimeria sp. | reverse complement strand
TTTCGAATCTTACAGTAAATTCCGCAGCAGTAGGTCACGTAACCTCTGACGCCGGAAAAGAATTTTACTGCATAATCCTTACTTCATACAGCGGAAGCGGCTCTATAGGGACATCATCCTCAGAGTATATATCGCCTGTTAATAGGGGACTCTCATATAACCATATCGGAAGTATATATGTATCCTATTCAGATGACAACGGGGCTACTTACCATGATCCTATCGAGTTTACAGATGGAAATGGAACGTCTGATGCCACGTTTCCTTCGACAATTGCGGTTACAGTAAATGGCAGCGCAGCTCTGCCTACTGTCAAGTATCAGGTATCTGCAAAGTCTTCTGACAGCAGCACTGATATCTACGATATTGCGGACAGTGTCAGCTATGATACGGTCCTTAAGGATTCCTCAGGTAATAAGACGTCCGGAATAGCCCTGACCGGTTCAGGAGTAAGCGGCAGCGCAGTTGGCTCGTATACAGTCACCTATGAGGCGTTAATAGCAGGTAAAAAGACAGATTTCAATATCCCGGTGACTGTATCGGCAGCCGATATCTCAGGCGCTTCGATTTCCTTTACCGATGGAAAGACCTACTATGCCAACGGCACCGCTGCAGAGCCGGCTGTAACAGTAACGCTGAATGGGACACAGCTTACAAAGGATACCGATTATACAGTCGCGTATTCAGATAATAACCCGGCGACCTCGATCACCGCTGATCAGACGGCAACTGTCACTGTTACAGGAAAGGGCAATTACACCGGAACGGCAAAACAGACATTTACTATCCATCCCGCTAACGGAGGTAGCCTCGCGTCGGCGACGATAACTGTCAATGAGAAAAATATTACATATGACGGCAAAGAGAAAAAACCGAAGATCACAGTGACTCTTCAGGACGTCACAGTGCCTGAGAGCTCTTATACTGTAAAGTACGCGAATAATATCAAGGCTGGTACAGCAAATATCATTGTCACCGCGAAAAGCGGAGACCAGAGGTACAGCGGAGTAGCAAAGGGAACATTTACTATAGCGCAGGCGGATCTGGCATCGGCCGATTTTACTTTTTCAGACTCTGACAATAAGAGCAGTACGAATCCACAGTACTCCTATACAGGAGCCGAGATAAAGCCTGAGCCTCAGATAAAAGTGGGCTCGGAGACGCTTGTGAAGGATACGGACTTCACCTATTCATACAGCAATAACAAGAATATCGGCTCCACAGCGACCGTGACGATCACAGGAAAGGGCAATTATACAGGAACAGCATTTTCGTATTTTGAGATAACACAGGGAAATCTCTCAAAGGCCACGATTACGCCGACACCGTCTTCCTTTACATATAACGGACAGAGACAGTATCCGACGACTGTTCTTGTTACGATCGGCACACACCAGCTGAAGCTTGGATCTGATTACACGATCTCTGCCTTTCCGGATTCTGTCAATGCAGGAACTTACAGCTTTACAATAACCGGAATCAATAACTTCAAGGGGACCGGTACTGCATCGACAACTACCGGAACAAGTACTGCATCGACAACTACCGGAACCAGTTCGACGTCGACGTCAACTTCGGCATCCTCGTCTACAAGTGCTTCATCGACAGAGAACACCGGAATTGTCACCGGAAGCTACACGATCAACGCCAAAAACGCGAAGAGCCTCTACAATAAGGATAACGGCATATCGGTGACAGCTGTCTCGACAAAGACATATACCGGAAAAGCCATAAAGCCGTCGATAACAGTGACAGATGACGCACTTGGCACTGTGCTCAGCTCTTCGACAGATTACACGAGGACTGATTCGAACAATACAACTCCCGGTACGGCGACGATCAGCCTGGCCTTCAAGGGAAACTATACAGGAACGATAACCATAAGCTATAAGATAGTTCCGAAGAAGACGACTGTAAAGAAGGTCACAGCCGGCAGCAAAAAAGCCACAGTCACCTACAGCAAGGTCTCAGGTATAAGCGGCTACCAGGTCAGGTGCGGGACAAACAGAACTGTGACATCCGGCACAAAGACAAAGAATACGACAAAGACAAAGTACACTATGAAATCATTAAAGAAAGGAAAGAGATATTACTTTAAGGTCAGAACCTACTATACCACGTCATCAGGTACAAAGGTATACAGTTCATGGTCAAATGTAAAAAGTGTAAAGGTAAAGTAAAATGAAGTATTTTGGAACAGATGGATTCAGAGGAGAAGCAGGAAAGGTTCTTACAGCAGATCACGCCTATAAGATCGGGCGTTATCTCGGATGGTACTATGGCAGGGAAAAGCGAGGCAGGATCGTTATCGGAAAG
>JBJELA010000169.1:0-11418 GCA_051878915.1 Candidatus Weimeria sp. | reverse complement strand
ATTTCCTGCTCCTTCGAAGGAGGCCAGTTATTTACCTGCTGCCCGTACATTTATCACTCAGCAGAGCCCGCAGCACCATTTCCCTGTCCTCAATGAACATTTTCGTAATCTGGTAGCTGTCTGTTTCTTCATAGCTGCAGGTATGAATTGGACCGTCATCAAAGGTCAGTATTTCCGCTCCCGGAATACCAAGAAGGATCGGTGAGTGGGAAACGATGATGAACTGAGATCCCTGCGACGCATATTTACAGATCTCCGCCAGCAATGTCAGCTGCCGCTGCGGTGACAGCGCCGCTTCCGGTTCGTCAAGCAGGTACAGACTATTCTCTGTAAAATTACTTTCCACGATATCAAGGAAACTTTCTCCATGAGATTTCTCATGAAGCATCTGAGGCACTCCGCCTCCATGTGCATACTCCTCTTCCTTAGTAGCAACATTATAGAAACTTTCGGCGCGGAGGAAATATCCCCATTTACTATGCCTGAAACTTTTCGACAAAGTAACTGCCTGGTATAGATCTGAGAAGTCATCGTAAGTTGAAAAGGAATAGTTCTTTGTGCCGCCTTCCGGATTGAAACCATAAGCGATCGCAATTGCCTCAAGCAGAGTAGATTTCCCGCTGCCGTTCTCTCCAACAAAGAAGGTCACAGGCCTTTTAAATTCTAATTGAGAAATCCCCTTTAATGCATCAATCTGCCGGACATATGAGTTGGTATCAACCCTGTTCCATTGAATTTTCAAGCCTTGTATCAGCTGCGTGTTCATCCCTGTCACCTCTCACATCCATCTTAAGCACTACTTCCAGTTGCAGACCCCGACGCGCCTGATACCCATCATAAAAAACTATCAGAATGTGTATTAACAAGAATATTCCCAATTACGCATCCAATAATTCCGCCTAATACATTCATCAATACATCCACCGTGTCTGCCTGACGGAAAAAATATGAGCACAGGCCTGACAGATCTTCAAGCAATTGCAATATCTCAATAGTGACCGACACTATGAAGGAAAATAATGCAGCATACTTTACCGTTACTACCTTCTTCCGCAGAATTGACACAAACGGAATAAGTGGAAGAAACAAACATACATTCCCTATTAACTGAAAAAAGCTTATCTGCCGAGTCGAAAAAGAAGCCATTGGATTAATTTGCACTAATTCTAATACTGAAACCTTAACAGATGTCGGAGGCAGCTGTATAGGAAACAAAGTAAAATTAATCAAACAGGTAAAATACATCCAGGCAGCAAAAATGAGAATCATACGGAACTTACTCCATTTTTTAGGTTTTCTTTTGTGACGTATATACATCGCTATAGCATACAATGCATACAGTATGAGCGATGCATACAGGACTGTATCAAAATCGATTACCATAAAACTGACCTCTGTTTTCTTTTCAATTTAGTAAACAACTATCGAAATAATTATCGTTGTATATGCCTATGCAGCAGAGTGTGCAATAAAATACAGTAATTAGGGATATTCCCAAGCATAATCACCTTAATTGCCGATTTGATCATCTCATAGCGACTAAGCGGCTGTGTTGTTATCGTACTGTGTTCAGTTGCTGTATGTATTGTTTCAACCGTTACTGAATGCGGGATAGCAATTATATATGCTGCCGCAGCAACAATTGATAGAATAAAGATCGAGATTGTTATCCTTTTTTTCATATTTCGCATCTTCCTTTTTAGCGGTGAGTCTCTTGCCCGCAGCACACTAAACAGAGTAAATTCTTAAGATACTTGTGTATTTATTTGTAACACAATAATACAATATTATATTTCCATTGTCAATTTACACGAAGAAGAAGTGAGGCGGACAAAAACAGCAGGCAAGATTACGACGCAATCGCCGATGAAATTTTCCGGCTTCGGGAGCAGAAAGAACAGGCCGAAGCGGACAGTAGCACACAAAAACGTATTGCAATCCGCAAAACAATTACTTACAATAGAACTAACAGGAGGTGGTAAGAATGAAAGATTCTACTGTAAGCGCACGTGTTGAAAACGATGTGAAAACTGAGGCAGAAGATATTCTGCAGAAGCTCGGGATTCCCGTATCCGTCGTCATCAATTCTCTGTACCGTCAGATTATTTATTGCCACGGGATTCCGTTCTCTCTGACTCTCCCGGCACAGCCGAAAGCACTGGATGAGATGTCGGATGCGGAACTTGATGCAAAGCTTCAGAAAAGCTACGCACAGTCCGTTTCTGGTGAAGGCAGGCCTCTCTCCGACGTGTTCGATAACCTTGAAAGGAGTCTCAATAAGTGAATTCCTATAAAATCTTTGTTACGCCTGATGCAGAAGCAGACCTTTACGAGATCATGGATTACATTGCAAACACACTGCTTGCGCCTGAGGCCGCTTTAAACTATATTCGCGCCATCCGAACGGAAATTGAAAAATTGTCATACATGGCAGACAGCATTGCGCCCGAAGACCGTGAGCCATGGCATTCCCGAGGGGTGCGAAAGATCATCGCCAACAATTTCTATGTTTACTACAGACCGGACAATATAGCGGGAAAGGTTTATATCCTGAACGTTATCTATGCAAAACGAGATCAGCTTAGGGCATTGAAAAACATGGATCTGCACAGTTAACCGAAGACAATTCTACGAATGAGCCACCCTTGCGGAAAAGTTTTTCTGCAAGAGCGGCTCGTTTTTTCTTGTTACATCCATTCCCAACACTTCATCCAGTTACAGAACCCGACCCGCCTGACATCCATCATAAACACACGACCCGCTGTCATTTTTCACTCAAGATGTACATATTGAACTCATTGATAAGAAGTTGCCGTATGAACTTCGATTCGGACGCTTAGACAAATCCCCGCCACCATGCCACATGTGCACAATGGCGGGAACCCTTTGATTTCAAGCCATTCTTGGCGTTTCTTACTTTACTCGAGACATCAATGCTATACGCTCAACATGCCTAAGAGTCGTACTATTAATCTCCTAGCTGTGAACATGTAATTATTTACATAAATTCAAAACGCAGGAAAAGTTCATAGGAACCATCCGACAAATCCCTATATTTAAACATTATAATACAGTGTTCACTATAAATGCAATGAAAATATAATATGCGAAATATTACGCAAAAATAGCCGCGGTCCAGTATTCGGACTGCGGCTGTTTTTTGCTCACCTGCTAAGCTTCGACTTCTACCCTAAGGCCTGATTTGAATTCGACTATGACCTTCTCCTGGCAGATTATTACCCTTCCTACCAGGCGCGTTACCAGAAGGTCTGAGTATTCGCTTACGGCCTCGGTCCGGTTTCCAAGGAAACGGGCCAGGTCATCCGTGCGCTCTTTGGTTTCGGTGTCTTTTGACCTGTTCATAAGAACGGACATCCTCTGGCTCTGCAGTTTTCTGATTTTATTTCCTATCTTTTCAATCTTCTCTTCATCGGACCCGGCTGCAAGAAGTTTTTCCTGCTGCTTTTTAAGCTCCGCGTCGATCTCCTCAAGTCCCAGGCCGCTCTCCTTCTCAAGAACTGACCGGACATTATCCTGAAGCTGCGGGATAACAGAATTCCTGTCTACCCAGGCATCGTTTACTGCGGTGACAATGGCGGCATGAAGGTCCTCCTCGCTTATAGTCCGGGCCTGGCACTTCCTCCCGGTCTGCTTCATGCTAAGCCGGGTCACGCATCTCCAGACAATGGAGATCTTCCCGTTGCGGCGGTACCACTTGACCCTCCGGTAGATATCTCCGCAAAGTCCGCAAAATACGATCCCTGAAAGAGCATACTTGCTGGAAAAGCATCTCTTTCTTCCGTTTGAGGACATATTGGCGCGCCTCTCCATCTCGGCCTGGACCCGCATGTAAGTATCCCGGTCGATGATCGGCGGCTGGCTATTTTTCACATAGTACTGGGGAGCAGACCCGTCATTTCGCTTTCTTGTCTTGTCGAGAACACTCACCGTAACAGTCTTCTGCAGTAGAGCATCACCGATGTACTTCTCGTTTTTCAGGATCTGCTTGACATTCGTAGGCCACCACTTGGTGCTGCCGGACCCGTTTTTTATGCCGTCTCTTGCAAGGCCCTCTGCTATCTTCCCGTAGCTGTTTCCGTCCAGGTAGTCTCTGAAGATCCGCCTTACCGTCCTGGCCTGCTCTTCATTGATGACAAGTTTTCCGTCAGGTCCTTTGTCGTAACCTAAGAACCTGGTGTAGTTTACCCTCACCTGTCCCTGCTGGTTACGAAACTGTATTCCCATCTTTACGTTTGCCGACAGGGATTCAGATTCCTGCTGGGCAAGGGATGCCATAATGGTAAGAAGTACCTCACCCTTGGCATCGAGGGTATTGATGTTCTCCTTCTCGAAGTAGACTGCAATGTTTAAGTTCTTTAGCTCTCTTGTGTATTTCAGGCAGTCGACCGTGTTTCTTGAAAACCGGCTTATAGACTTGGTTATGATCATATCGATCTTGCCAGCCTTGCAGTCCTCGATCATATTGTTAAAGGCAGTCCGCTTTGCCGTGCTGGTGCCTGAAATTCCATCGTCGGCAAAGATCCCCGCAAGTTCCCAGGCAGGATTTGCCTTGATGTAGTCAGTGTAATGCTTCACCTGCGTCTCATAGCTTGACTCCTGTTCTTCATAGTCTGTCGATACCCGGCAGTAAGCAGCGACCCTGGTCTTATGAATGCCACTGCCTTCTGTCCGGGTTCCTGTTACCTTGCTCGCCGGGATGACGGTTACATTGTTTGCTACATCCATTACTTGATCACCTTCTCTTTCACAAGTCCGTACATGTACTCAGCCTGCTTTCTAGGATCAGCATGAAACTTCCGCGGCGAGAGGAGTACGAACTCTGTCTCAGGCTTTGGCGGTACTCTTTTTCTGCGTCCCCGCTTTGCGATACCATGCACGCAGTATCTTCTCTGAATTTCCTCCTCGCAGGCTGTTATTTCCTCCTCGGTAAGAATCTGCGGATAAAAGTCATCGCCTAGGTATTTCCTGTTGGTGATGAGCTTTTTCACCCAGGCGTGGCAATGCGAAAGGCCCTCCGCGGAAGCCGCCGAGGCAAGGCTCATCCCGCCAAGATAATTCTTTATAATCCGGTGAATGGTTTCGGCCTCCTCTTCAACGATTAGGGCCTTTCCGTTCTCAATTCTGTAGCCGTATGGTGTATGTTTCATCGAATCACCTCCTTAAAAGTCGGTCCGCATTTCAGGACAAATTCGATTTCCGTTTTGCTGCGGACGATTATCTTCTCCACAAAGTCTGTAAACAGATCTCCGTCAAACTCTGTGAGCATCCGGCCCTTTCCGGTATAGCGCATCAGTTTCTCAAGCTCCTCTTCCCTGTCCAAAGAGCTCTCATCTTTTGCAGAAAGAAGCTTCTTTTCTTCAGAAAGTCTGGCCTTCTCCTTTTCAAGACCGGCACTTTCTCTTTCGTAAGTCTCTGAATCAATTAGTCTCATGGTATAAAAGGAGAGGATCTGCTTTCTTCTCTCCTCGTTCTTTTTTAGAAGCTCATCGATTCTGGAAAGCTGCTCTCCTCCAGCCGTATGGGACTTATTCCTTACCGAATATCTGTAAGGAACCAGGATAACCTCTCTTGCAAAAGTAAGCTTGTTCAGCATAGTTGCAAATGCTGCCTGCAGGGCATCCTCCCTGATGGGCTTCTGGCTGCAGGAGTTTCTGTTCTCAAGATGCCCGGAGCAGGCATAACACCTTCTGCCTTCTGCCCCGATTCTTTTCCACTTTGACCCGCACTCACCGCATATGACTTTTCCTGACATCGGATAGCGGTTCTGCGTCTGGTCTGTTCCGTAGAAGTTTCCCTTTTCCGCACCGTTCTTTGACATGACTCTGCATGCGGCATCGAAAACCTCCTGGCTGATAATGGCTTCATGATGATCGGCTACCCTGTACTTCTGCCTCTCACCGTTATTTATGTGGCGGTTGTAATTATCATCTGTGTAGGTCTTCTGCAGGATAAGAGAGCCGGTATAGGTTTCATTTCTTATCACGTCCCGGATTGTGCTGCTTCTCCATCTGCCGCCCCTCTTTGTGGTAATGCCATCTGCATTCAGCTCCTTTGCGATTTCTGTTGTGGACTTGCCGTTTAAGACCCCGTCAAAGATCCGCTTTACCACCCTGGCCTGATCGGAAACCGGTACCATTTTCCTGCCCGCGTATTTATAGCCGTAAGGAGCGGGGCTTAAGTAAGTCCCGTTGGCAAAGCGCTTCTGCAAGGCCCATCTTTCATTTGAGGAGATTGACTTCGACTCGCTCTGGGCAAGGCTTGAGAGAATGGAGAGCATAAGTTCGCTTTCCATCTTTCCGGTGTCAATGTTCTCCTTCTCGAAATACATGTAGACGCCTTTGCTCTGAAGCTCCCTTACGATTGCAATGCTGTCCACGGTATTTCTTGAAAACCGACTTATGGACTTTACGATGACATAGTCGATAAGGCCCTTCTCGCAGTCTTTTATCATCTTAAGTAGTCCTTCTCTCTTTGCCGTCTTTGTCCCGCTGATGCCCTCATCATAGTAGAGCCCGGCAAACTCCCAGTCCGGCCTTGCCTTTATGTAGGCTTCGTAGTGCCTCTTCTGTGCTTCAAGGCTTATGAGCTGGTCATCCGAACCTGTGGACACTCTGGCATAGGCAGCCACGCGGAGCTTGATCTTTCCGGCCTTTGCTGCCTCTATCTTTGTTATCTGTGCCATTTATCTCACCTTCCTTTCTATGGCGCACTACATAAATCACTCTAAAGCGGCTATTTATCAAGTTCATTCGCATCAATCCCGGCGCTTCGCGGAGAAAAGCTTTCTCTGTTTTTCTCCATGATCCGATCAAACTCCTCCTGGCTGATAAGTCCTTCCTGCAGGAGCTTTTCTGTAAGCTCCCTGGCAAGAAGATATCGGTATTCAGCTCTCATGTCCTCGTCTGTTATCGGCCTCGCCTCCGTATTAAACTGCTCAGTTATCTTTGTTACATCCATAAAAAAAACACCTCCTGTCATGTAGCCTTGGCAGGAGGTGAAATCTGACGTTTTTTATTAATCTTTCTGGTAAAATTCGCAGGTGTACCCATCTGCCCGGAGATTAAGGCCAGGTGCCCAGGAAGGAGCTCTGCCCATCTGCTCACAGAGGGCATTTAAGGAAACCTCTGGATCTGCCTCAATTACAAGCTCGTCATGGATATGCATGACGATAGAGCAGTTTCTTAAAGTCTTCATAGAGTTGCAGAGAATGTCGCGGGACGTGGCCTGGACGATGTTTTCGACAAACTTCGGCCCGTAGGATTCAAGGCGCTCCCACTTTCTGGTGCTGCCAGTCCCCTCATAGGTCACGCACTCGCCTCCGAAGCGGTTAACTCCGATTCTCGGACGTGCGTAGGCAAGCTTTCTCCCTGAGGGAAGAGTGATAAAAAGCATGCCGGACTGATAAAATATGGTGAGCCTTCCAAGCTTCGTGGTCTTATGATATTTCACAGCATCCTTAACAGCCCGGTCCACTTCCCACCAGAAGCGGACGATCTGCTTATTTGCACTTCTCCAGGAGGAGACAATGCCCGGAAGCTCATCCTCAGACAGTCCCATCTCGATGGCGCCCATCGCCTTAAGGGCTCCGGTCGAGCCGCCATAACCACATGCCAATTCCGCTATTTTCCCTTTCTGCCTGAGCTCGCCGTTTACACCATGCTTTACAACCGGCACTCCAAACATGTGGCTTGCCGTGGAGCAGTAGATGTCCTCCCCATTTGCAAAAGCTTCTGATTTCCAGGTCTCGCCGGCATACCAGGCGATGACCCTGGCTTCGATGGCGGAGAAGTCAGCGACATAAAACTTCTGGCCTTCACGAGGGATAAAGGCAGTCCGTATAAGCTGAGACAAAGTGTCCGGGACATCCTCGTAGAGAAGCTTTACCGAGTTAAAATCTCCTGAGCGGACAAGAGCCCGGGCAGAAGAGAGGTCCGGAAGATGGTTCTGGGGTAGATTTTGTAATTGAATTAAGCGGCCAGAAAACCTCCCGGTTCGACTGGCCCCGTAAAACATAAACATTCCTCTGGCCCTGCCATCCGAGCATACCGCCCGCTCCATCGTCTGGTATTTCTTGACTGACGATTTGGCAAGCTGCTGACGTAACACAAGGACTTCTTTGATCCCGTCAGGAGCTTTCTTAATCGCAGCTGCCACTTCCTTTTTACCAAGGCTCTCAAGAGGAAAGTCCTTATCCTCAAGCCATGCCTTAAGCTGCATGACGCTGTTCGGATTTTCTAGCCCTGTCAGTTTCTTAAGCTCCTCAGTTATCTCACTTTTAGAGAGTTCGTCCATTCTGATTGCCTTATGGACAAGCTTCATATCAAGCCGGACACCTCTGTCGTTTATCTCCTGGTCGATCGTGTACTCATCCCATACGAAGTCAGGGACAGGAAAATGTGACAGCCTCTTTTGAATCGCCATTTCAACTTCCACATCTCTTTTGTTATAGCGCTTGAAGGTCTCCCATTTGTCCGGAGCATCAGATGGCAGGTTTCTTTTCCTTCCCCCGTTAGCCTTTGTCGGAGTGCAGGGAAGGGAGAAATACTTAATAAGAGCCTTTCCTTCATCCATCTTCTGATCCTCTAGTTTCAGGACCTCACCGGCTCCCTTTAAAGACAGTGGAAGTCCAAGAGTCGCTTCCCAGACCATCGAGCAGTGCCAGCCCGCGGGATTTAAGAACCTGGCAGGCTCTGTGGTAAGAGGATGGCTGTCATAAAAAGGGTCAAGGCTTATTCCCCTGTCCCGAAGGTACCTTGACAGGCAGACCCGCTCAAAGTTTGCGTTAAAGGCCCACTTGATCACTGTATCATCGGTAAGAGCATCAAGGATTTCCTCAGGAATTGTTTCTCCTGATGCCAGGTCGATGACTCTCACCTGTCCTCCGTCAACTGCGTAGCCAAAGAGCAGAATCTCAAAAGCGGGAGACTCTGCGTACTTATATACTCCGCATTTGGAAAGGTCAATGTCCGAGTAGCACTCAAGATCGATACTTAAGGTTTTCATAGATTCACCTCAACTTAAAAAAGACGGCAGAGAAGATTTCCCTGCCGCCTGCCTTAAATGATATGTAGTTTACAAGATATTTTTCATGCGTTTTCTGTGGAGCTCCTCCTTGCGCCTATCCTCTTTTCTTATGCTGATAAAAAGCATGATTCCGGCTCCTGCCCAGATGGCAGAAGCAAGAGAGAAGAGGACAAGAAGGATGTCACAGAGAAAGATCATTGCTGTCTCCATGATGCCTGCCACCATTAGTTCAGGAAGTCATCATCACCAGCGTCCAGCGCAGTGAAGTCCTCTTCTGCTGTGCTTCTTCCTCCGAGAGGCTCACCGTCACAGATCTTCTGGATGTTTCCAAGACCGCAGGCGACTCCCTTGTTGCCATTGGAGTTAAAAGCGTAGAAGGTTACGGATACTCTTGCATAGACACCGCTGTAGACTTCATTTCTGTTCAGGATCGGATTTACATTCTGATCCACGATCTGAGGAGCAGTGGTGCTGTTTGCGTTGATGAAGTAAGAGTTCTTGTAAGCTTCATCGTCCTTCTCCAGGTCTCCGTCACGGAGAGGAAGCTTGATAGCTGCCTTATTCGGCTTCTTTCCGCCGAACTTTCCGATGCCGTCCTCGATTGCAGCATCAACTGCCTTGTTGATCGCGTCTATCGTCTTCTTGTCGCTCTTTGGAATGATGATGGAAACAGAATACTTCTCTGCACCTCCATTGATGGACTTCGGCTCCCAGACATTTGCGTAGGAAAGTCTTGCCTTGCCTGTAACTACCTTAGTGTTCTTCATTGCCATAGTTGGCCTCCTTGATCTGTGAAAATTCTTCTTCTGCTGTGTTTCCTGTTATCTCTTTGCGCCGGTCTGTCTCTGGCACAAGGGTTGGTTTTCCGGGCGGCTTATAGATAAGATCACCCAGGACTTCCTTAAACTTTTTCTTTCCCATCAGCTTTTCCATCTCGGTAAGGCTGATAAGACTTTTCTTATAGATATCCGTGTAGCCGGAGCTTTCTGCTGCCTGAACCACGGCATCTTCGTCTTTGTAGCGGCGGATGCTTCTTCCTGCGACAAGCTTGAAGCCTTCCCACTTCTTTCCGTGGTTTACGGCTTCAGAAGTCGCATAAGCAGTGATATCATTTGCCCACCTGGTTAAGTCAGGAAGGACTTTTAAGATCTCCTCAATCTCGCTGTCTGTTAACTCCGGCGGGAGGGCAAATTCCTTCTTTGCAAGAGCCATCTTCTCTTCGGCTCTTTTCCGGCATCTTACTGCTGCCCGGCAGAAGGTGCACCAGGGGCCGCAAGAAAAACTTCCTTCTCCCCTGGAAGCAAGGCTTGCCGCAGGAATTAAGACTTCCTCCGCCCACTCCTTTAAGTCATTAACCGGCTCCTCCCAGGTGCTTACGTTTTCTCTTCTTGGCTGAAAGATTGTCATCTCGACTGTCTTAAAGTCATAGAGGCTTTCGTAAAGAGAAAGAGCTCCAAGTGCATACATCTTCATCTGGGGATTCTCCTCGGCATCGACAAGCACTCCCTGACCGTACTTAAAGTCAATGACGTGAAGCTTCCTGTCTGATACGATGATGCAGTCCGAGGTGCCGAAGGACCCGGGGACGTAATCCGAGAGGTCAAGTCTTGTCTCTACGAAAATTTCTGCATCGGGGCACTCTGTCTTTTCTGCCTCGTACTGCTCGATGACATAGTCCCTGTAGGAGTCAGTGCACTCCTCCATCTCGTCGGAGTCGTAGCTTGATACCAGGCGGGGGTTTCTCATCTTAAGGGCCTTCTTTATTTTGTGCTCGGCTAAGGCGTGCGCAGCAGTTCCCTCCTCAGCTGCGGTGCCGGAGTTGTCCGGGAACTCCTGCTCAAACCAGGGCGCCTTTGTGCAGTTGATCCACCTCTCGGCGCTCGATGGAGAAAGTAACGCGTGGCTGTCTGGCATATCAGATCACCTCCGCTTTTTTTAAGAGAGCCGGATACTGTGACGGGTCAACTTCTGAGAGACGGTCAGCACCCAGACTCTTGATCAGAGCCTTTACCTCCTTGGTATGGCCTTCCCGGCTTTTTTCTGCAAGGACAGCCCTTACTTCAGGAAGAGTTACGGACTTTTCCGGCGGTGCTTTCTCCTCTGTCTTTTCAGCCGGGTCAGGTTCCTGAGATGGAATCACCTCTGCCTGAGCTTTCTCCTGCGGACTGGCCTTTTCCTCCTGGCTGCCGTCTTCTGATGGCGTCTTGCAGGCCTCTGCTATTTTTTCAAGGTCATCCGCCAGGGTTCTTACATCCTCTGCCAGTTTAAGAAGGAATTTCTTCTCCATCTTTGCTGCCTCCTTTCGTTTGGCTCACAACTGAGATCTCGTCCACGCCATCACCTGGGATAAGGACCGTCACTCTTCTCTTGTCT
>JBJELA010000168.1:0-11430 GCA_051878915.1 Candidatus Weimeria sp. | reverse complement strand
CGTGACTATTCCTGAAACTGAACCGTACTCATCGAGGACAATGGCCATATGAATCCTTTTCTTTCTCATCTGGTTGAAAAGCTCATCCGCATTTTTAAACTCATAAGTAAAAAAAGGCTTTCTGAGATAGCTCTTAAGGGAGAACTGCTCTCCCTCTTTCCTCTTTAAGAGGTCCTTCATGTTCAGGATTCCTACCACATGATCGGTATCTGTATCATAGACCGGGATCCTGGTGTACATCTCTTCTAAGAAAACACTTCTGACCTTCGAGTACGACCAGTTGACATTTATCATCGTAACATCGATCCGGGGGATCATCAGCTCCTTTACCTCTGTATCTGAAAAATCAAAGAGGTTGTTGATGTAGTCCTTCTCCTCGTTCTCTATCGCGCCGCTCTCATTTCCAACATCTACTATCGTACGGAATTCAGCCTCTGTCATCTGCGACTTTTTCTCGTCCTTATCCGCTCCGGTAAGCTTAATGATAAATCCGCATATTTTATTTACGACAAAAATAACCGGAGTGAGCACAACTGTGATCACATATATGATCCCCGCTACATGAAGCGACATCTTAAGGGCCTGTCGGCTGGCCATGTTCTTCGGTGTAATCTCTCCGAATATCAGGACAAGAAGCGTCATGACTCCTGTAGCTATTCCAGCGCCTGAGCTTCCAAACAGATTCATAAACAGAACCGTAGCAAGTGACGATGCCGAGATATTCACGACATTGTTTCCAATCAGGATGGCAGAGAGCATCTTCTGGGTATTTGACGTGACCTTCTGGACCATTCTGGCGCGTGAGTCACCCTCGCCTGCCATCGTCCGGATCTTGAAGCGGCTCACTGTCGTAAGGGCAGTCTCTGAAGATGAAAAGAACGCCGAAAGGGCCAAAAGAATTATCAATAATAAAATCTGAAAAATTACCATTCTGTTCTCCTGAATCACTGAACATCAGTACGCCCTGACGTGTATAAGTAAAGGGGCGTTCTGCCCCTTTAGTATAGCACAGTTTTTATTTGATGTCGTCACCTGGAAAAACATATGCAGAAAAATCCCTGGTATTAATTTTTTAACAGGCTCCCCTGTATTCCACTCCATCATATATCATGACGGTATTTAAAGAAGCCACTTCGCGGGAGGCGTCAGGAGAATAAATTACTACATCCGTTCTGTCGGAAGGCACATAGATTGTCTCTTCCGTATCACCATTCTTAACTGTAAGCAGATAGACGGACGCGTTTTCATCGCGTGCTATGCTCTCCTTATGTGTACTGCCCCGTTCTATCCGCTTTCCGCTCATCTCCTGTTTTCTTATAAAAGCTGCCCTGACTGTCTCAGATTCAAGATAGAATTCCTTGTCATCAAGTGTGCGGTAGACTGCCCTTAATGTATATTCAGACACCCTGCTGTCGCCGCCCTTTTTATAACACTCTGCAGATAAGGCTGTTGCATCACCATTTTCTCCGGCATCTGACGGCAGATCTTCATCTGACTTCACCGGTGTTGTATCTACTGGCTCATATGCTCCTTCTCTTTTCTCCTGATACAGAATATCCTCCTTCAGCTGGTAACAGAGCGCGTTTTTATCAAAAGAGAACACCAGCTTTATGCCTTCTCCTGTATAGATATCCTTCTGTTTTTTGAATAACAGCTCCGGCCCTGTCAGCAGAAGTGTCCTCTCCTCCTTCACCTCTGATCCAAGGCTTACGTATTCCCTTCCGCTGTCAGTGGATCTGATGTGTGCCACTGCGGATATAAAGTAGACTGTATCATCCTTCATCAATTCAGAAATAATACACGAATTCTCCATGTCAGGTACTATATCCATATAATGTCTCCCGCCATCCAATGACTGATAACTGACGCGGACAAAATCAGCTGCGGTATGCTCCATAAGATACAGCCGGATGGATCTGCAGCCCGCCTCAGTTGAGCTGATGACCGGTCTTTTCAGAAACGCTGTCTCCGCCTCTTCTGAATACTCACTTTCTTCAGTCAGTTCGTCACTGAAAAGCCTGCTGCCCAACGCCTTTACACGGTATCTGTAAACGCCTTCATCTTCTATTGTGGTATGGTACGTTATCACATCAGAGTCAAAATACCTCTCACCATTCTCATTCTCTGTAAATTCATCTATCTCCTTTATTACCTGATAACCCTTTGTTTTTACTCCTTTAAGGCATTCTCTTTCAATTACATACTTTCTGGCCAGGGAATCCTTTTCAAATGAGAGCCGGAGCTTTATCTCATCTCCGGTATCATCCCTGTATAATGAAACCTCCGGTTTACTGAGCTTTCTGGTATGAACTGTCTCCTTGTATGTCATCTGCTTCCTGCCGCGATAGTAAAAGTCAGCCGTCACCAGATAATGCTCATCAGGCTTCAGGTTTGAAAATACCGTGCCTGAGCACATCTTCTGATTTGATTTCCGGTCTATTATTCTCGTGCCTGAATCTCCCCACTGTGAAAGAGTGATCTCAGCGCTATCTGTTTCGGATGTTATATCCCAGGTCAGATGTACGGAGGAGAGGCCTTCATTTACGATAAGCGGCTTGTTCTTCTGACTTTCGGCAGTCTTCTCGTCCATGACGCAGTTCGCAATGAATTCATTTCTCCAGGTGAGCACATCGGCATTCTGCTTATATAAAATCTCCTTTGATCTGATGATATCATCGGAACCAAATACCCACTTTTCACTGGCTTCTGTCTCTTCTGCCGTCGCCTGTCCCAGAAGCCTTCTGTAACTCTCCTCCTTCCAGACAGACTTCGGTTCAAGCGTACCCAGATCAGCTGAAGAGACAGCTCTTACATATATCGGCGCGCTGTAATAAGTATCTGATGATGTGCCTGCATTTCCCCTTGCCGTTGACTGAGGTATATCATCAGAGGTATCCTCTGAATCATCACTCATCACACAGACCTTTGCCTGGGCTGTTGAAAGATTCTGCTTAAATCTCTTGAGATCGGCATCATTTTTATCAGTCACTGAATAGTAGATGCTGACGCTGCCCGAATCTCCCATCTGCTTAAAGGCATCTGAGGAAAAGATCTTCTTTACCGGATCTGTATAAACCGCTATGTATTTTCTGTCTATCTCTCCGTCCTCAAAATCAGATACAGTAACAGAATTCTCAGAAAGCAGCCTGTCAAGTACAGCAGACTCATCAGACAGTTCATCTGCATAGAACGAAATATCCTGCGCGCTGATAACAGGGTACTCATCCCAGACCGCATAGATTCTTACTGAGGCCTTATCCTTTTCAATGGACACCTGATTTTTCTCTACTGCGTAGATATAAAATGAAACAGCCCCATAATCAGGATAGTCCCTGGTAAAGGTCTCGTCAGATACAAGCTCTGACGGTCCATGAAGCTTATCTCCCCTGCAGTAAACTCCGTCATCCCTGTAGGTGGCATTTTTATCAAAGCTGAAGCCCTGAAAGGATGTCTGATGCTGATACTGCCTCTCGGTCATTGTCTCATAGTCATACTTTTTTCTGGTAACGCTCTTTACGAAATACTCATCACTATTCCCGTCAGGCCCTGTATTTCCATCAAAGACAAAACTTCCATCCACCGGTTTTTTTGTGTAATTCTCTGCTCCATTAGTCTGGCCGTTTCCATCGAAGATCATGGAAAAATCCGTATCCCATACCGCATAAAAAGTATGATCATCACCAAATATCCTGATAATCCTGTCTTCAGCATAGATAGCTTTTTTATACCCGTCTTTATCCTTTTCTCTGTAACCTGTCTGTTTAAGTCCTGCCGTAATATCCCTTTTCTCCCAGAATATCCGGCACCTGTCCTCCACGAAGGTTACAGGCGCAGTACCGAATTCCTGCGGCTCTCTCCAATAAAACTCTGTGGCTTCTGGCGTCTTTGAAGATATACGACTGTCCTTTACCGGGAAATCCGCGTCGTAGATACCTGACAGAAGACAGGAAAGCACTATGGTCCCGGTCCTGCCATTGGTAGCTGTTCCGGCTTCGGGCTGTATATCGGCCTTTTTCTCTTCATCCGGCACATAGTCCCCAAGACCACATCTCAGGGCTGACCTGTGACCGTTTATCTGATCAAAGCACAGGGAAAAGCCTGTGAGAAGCTTTGTGATACGAAGCTTCTCCTCGTCATCAGCCTTTTGATATGAAATGTCTGAGAGATCAGTTGTACCATCAGCACTATAAAGCTCTACCATCACTCTTCCCGGTTTTCTGTCACTCGATGAGGTGTTAAATGAGGCCTCTATAGATGGCAGATCATCCTCATACTGTTTTTCATATAAAATCCTTACTGTTGACTTTATCGTCTCGCCGTCTTTGCTTCGTGACGTGAGGAATACAGCGTCGCTGACGCTTCCTGTTTTTACAGCGGCTCCCGGCAGCATATAAAAAATACCGTTCTGCCAGACAGCAGCCTTAAGCGAATTCTCAATCACAACATCCCTGTAGTAATACATGGTCCCGTTATTTTTTATGCCGCAGACTGCCCCGGTGATCTCAACCTGATTTCCCTCCTCATCGAGATCATCACCTATGTAAGCCGTTCCGGCCTCCTGATTTGTAATACCGGATTTCTGCGCTTCTATGGCGGCGTTTTTTACAAAAAGATTTCCCTCATTTTTTATTCCGGTGCCGCATGGACCGTTTTCATCCGAAATCCGGACAGCATTGCCAGTCAGCACCGCTCTGCCGCTCTCCTTTACACAGATGCCATATCCCTGGAGCGAAGTCAGGATATTTGTCTGCGAAGTCCCGTTTATCTCGAGATAACCACCCATGGCATCATCATCAAGAATATTATCAGGGCCGTTTTTCCCGATCACGATTCCTCTTAACCTGCCTGTCAGGTCAAAGTTCTTCCCGCTTTCTATATAAACCGAACCGAACTGGGCATCTATACCTGTATCAGCGGCATCTATTTTTCCTCCTGTAATCGTAAGTACAGAATTATTTCCAAAATCGAGAAAAGACGAGATATCACTGTTCCTTGTCACTGCTCTTTCTATCGTTTTTGCTTTTTCCTGATCTCCACCTCTTATCACGATATAGTTTCTTATGATACCGATATTTCTATTTTCGGTTATTCCAATATCATCTGACGTGATCCTGATATCATCCGGAAGATCAAGCCTCATACAGTTATAGATACCACAGCATTCTGCCCTGTCCTCCTCTGCAACAGTTTCCCAGGCCCCGGAGTGGGAGGTGTTTATTGTCACGTTCTTTCCTATGATGAGGTTTCCACGGTTCTGGACTCCAAAGCAGTTTGTCTCTGCGTCCTCTGAAAAAGCGCCGGTGATCAGTGACATAGAAGTATCTGATACCGTCACGGTGCCTTTTTTACCGATTTTGTCCTGAAATATCTTTCTGTCAAAAATATCTCCTCTAAGCGCGTCCTCAACCGCTGCGTACGATGCGTCATCAAATACGTCTATCCCTCTGATGCCATAGATTTTACATCCGCTTACAGACATATTTCCGCTTGATCTGAAGTCAAAGGCGTCTCCACAGTCACCTCTTACCTCGCACCCGGTAACCGAACTGTCTGAATCTCCCCAAAGCAGAATTCCATTATATCTGCCGTAGATGGTGCTTTTCGACACCTCTGCCTTTGCCCTGACTTTTCCTGAATTCTGTAACAGTATTCCTGTACCGACAAAGTCTTCAAAGTTCGTATAGCTGAATCTTCCTTTTTCGCCCATTCCGTACAGATATGAGCCACTGACTGAGGCATCTCCGTTTCTTATGACTATGGCGCTGTTATGTGCCAGAACAGTGCAGCCAGAAAGCACCAGATGACCTGTAGAAGACTCATGCTCATCAAAGGCGCTGTCGTATCCCACCTCTATCCCGCAGCCTTCATCATTTCCGGTAGAATTCAATGTTTCATACTCACCGCCATAGGTCTTCGTATGTACCAGTTCCCCTGAAAAGGCGTGCAGCACGGCATTCTCAAGGGTAAGCCTCGCCCCGTTAAACACATGAAAAATAAAACCGTAATCGCCGCGTTTTATCGTATGACCACCACCGGATATCGTCACAGCTGATATCGGTCCGCTTACAAGCCATTTCTGTCTTGACAGTCCATCTACATCTGCCTGTATGCTCCCGCAGTCTATATCAGCACCAAGTGAAAGAGAAGGGTATTTATGTACCTTTTCTTTCAGATCCCAGGCATTTCTTATTACGGTATCCACAGGAGTCGTCTTCTTATCCGAAAGAGTCCCTCTGACTGTACTGCTCTCCTTGACATAATATATATATGGATGAGAAACTCCATCAGAGTCCGTCCATGAGTCACTTCTTGGTGAATCATAATAATATGTCTGCGTATAGGATAACGTCACCTCATATGTCTCATAATCCAGCAGGTTCGACAGAGTCACTGTGCAGCTGTTGCCTGAAGAGGACAGCTTTATTATGGCTTTATCACTGTCATTCCTGCCGTCTCCGGTCGTCTTCCATGATTTTAAAGAAAATGTCACATCATCTGTATATCCGCCACTGCTTTTTGATGGCACAGAAAACTCTATGGTTTCAGTAAAACGTCTGCTTTCAGATGATGACATGACCTTTCTGTCAGCTGTTTTCTGAAGTGCCGGCAGTTTATCTGACTGCTTTTTTACATTCTTTTCTGTCCCATCCGCAGTCTCAGCTGTATTTTAAAAATCCCTCTTATCCTCTTTTTTTACTGTCTGTTTTTCATAATTCCCATCTTTTGACTGCTCATCGGCCGCATAGACACTTACACCCCCGAAAGCTCCCGGAAAAAATAACGCCAATGCCAGAATGCCCGCAAAGCCTCTTCTGATCCAACTCCTCTTCCGCATAGTATCCCCTCATCTATATACTGCAATCCTCTTTGTTACTCCGTTTTCTTTCTGCTCGTCCCATCTGACAAAGGAATGCCCCTTGTACTCCGGCGCGTCTATATCAGCCGTGACTTTCATTCCACTGGCAAACCTTTTCTGATAGTACAGATAATCCTCGCCCTCCAAGTAGTCAAAGCCAGCCTCCCTTGCGGCCTGCCAGGGGATATAGTAATTTATGTATTCAGAAGGCCTTCTGCTCTCTCTTTCCACTATCTGTACCGTTTCGGCATTTACTGTTCCGGTCTTTCCATTCGGATATGTGAAATACTCAGTCACAGCTGCCGAGAGTATCCCCTTATAGATGTCAGCCGCCCTGATCTCTATTTCAACCCGCTGGCCTGAATCAGAACTGTCAGCGGAATAGACCTCTCCGTTCTCGGAGATGACACTGCCGTCCGTCTTCATCTTGCCAAGAAAGCTGCTGATAAAATCCGCCACTAAAGCATCGTTGTCATTTATCTGTGTATTCTGCTTCACGCAGGCATTCTCAAGTGACTGTCCCGCAGACTCCTTAAGAGCCCTTTCGAGCTCAGTCTGCCTGAGGTCCCTGGAATGGACGCTCATCAGGATAATGATCACAAGCACAGTCACCATCGTGCTTATAGAGACTATGGACACATGCTTCATCCTTTTCCCCTCCTCTTATCCACAAATACAAAAACCTGATAACTGCTCACTATCGAATTGGAATCTGTAACCGATGTAACTATCCTGTAAGTACCCGGCAGACAGAACTCCAGATAGGAATCATTCCCTGACATGTCCTCGTGGACCACCTGATCAGTCACCTCATACCCGTCGCTGTGTCTGTCATTTTCCCTCAGAAGAAATACTGAACTGATATGGACTCTTTTTGCGCTGCCTCCCTTAAGACAGATCAGCCTTCCACCATCCCTTTCGTAGTAGATTTTCTGATACAGTCCTATGTACATGTCTTCCATCGCGATATTATCCGCATGGACAGACAGCCTGTCATAAAGAGTCTTCTCCCCTTCCTCTGCTTCAGCCTTAATGGTTCCGCTGTCTATTACCCCTGTCATCTGTCCGGCAAGCATGAAAAGCCCTATCCCTGAAAAAACAAGAGCCAGTATCAATACAAATGTAACTCCGGAGATTATTGAATTTCCGTATTCCTTTATAAGTGTCTGCATTCTCCCTCCCTATTTACAACAGATACCCGCAGAAGGATGTCAGAAGACTGTGCAGCGCTCCGTTTCTGCTTAAAAAAATAACCGCGAAAAGCCCGATTACCGCAATAACAGCAGTTGCTCCCGCTATACTTTCACCATATTCTTTTATTAACTCCTGCATCTGTCTTTCCGCCCTTTCTATGTGATAACATTCAGAAACATAGTAAAAAATCCGGTGATCAGTATTCCTGTAATTATATACAGGATGGCTTCGCCATGATCCGCAATAAGTTCCTTCATAAATCCTTCCTCATGTCATAACTGACGATACAGAGTGCTTTGTTCTAAAGCCTATTACAGGCACCCTGAAGCTGTAATTCAAGGTAGCCCTGGCATAGGATATCTGCTTTTTCCCATTCTGAGCCGCCTTTTTCACTTCCAGCGCGTCTTTTCCATCACCAAACTGTTCCTTTGCATCTTTTCTGCAGGCCTCTATGACCTCATCCGAATAATTGGAATTTTCTATTTTTTCGACATAGCCGAGGAGCGCCCGATTCGCATTGGCTGCCTGGATCGAAGAAGCTATCAGGCTCATTCCCATGCTCGTAAGCAGGAAAAAGAAAAAAAGACCTGCAAATGATTTAAAAACCGTCTCCATACTCTCCTCCTATACTATTCCGCCCGACATACTGCCCATATACACCGCAAACAGAAGGATCATGTCACACACCAGCTTCAGGCCTCCTGTAAGCTGAGGAGCCAGGAACAGAGCGTACATGCCGGCCAGCGAGTCAGAATCCTGCTGTCTTTTTGCCTTGTCACTCATCTGCTGGTTCCGTTTGATTATCTCCGCGATCTGGCTTCTCGCCTCTCCGCCTTTTCCTTCCGAGATGGAATAGAGCATCTTCATCGTGCTCCTTACCTCAGGAAGGGTGAACTCTGATAAAAAGTCCATATACGCCTTCTTATCATTCGGATCTATTCTGAGTGCCCCTATCATCTCCTTTAACGCGGGCTTAAGGATTGCCGGAGCGTTGTCATACGATTTAAAGACCGCCACCTGCACATTCTCTGCCTGCATAAGCAGTGAAAGCTGCATAAGCCATTCAGGAAAGCATACCTTTATGTACTCCTGCAGGTGTTTCTTTGCGGTGCGTTTTCCAAGAGAGTTTAAGAGGCCATTCCCATAATTCTGATATCTCTCATACTGCCTCAGGTACTCCTGCTCTTTGTCCTTATCATCTGCCAGGTATCCGGCTGTAAGAAGCGAATCCGCCTTGTAGTAGATAATAAGATCTAAGACAAGCACCACCACTGTGATCACCTGGGCAAAAGGATTTGCTGACACATCGAGATTCATCTGCCCCGCCATGTAGTAGATCATCGAGCACAAAAGCAGCGAGGTAATTATCGAAAGGATAATTTCCCTTCTCTTCACCTTCTTCTCCTGCTGCAGCGAATACACCCTGTCCGCCCACATCCTTCTCGATTCAAGGAGCAGCTCCACAGACTCCGAATACTCTCCGCCTAAGGCCTCAGTACGAAGCGCGAACCGGTGCATTACAGTAAGGCCCTCGTATGGATATTCCTTCTCAATCCCCCTTAACGCCTTTTCCTCAAAGTCTGATTCGTTATAGGTATTTTTTATGTGATCAATTGCCTTTCCAAGAGTCTTCTTCATCTCACCCTCCTCGAAGATATCATAAGTATCCTCTAAAGAGGTCAGAACCTTTCTGCTCTTCAGAAACGAATAAAGAAACTGCTCCATGTAGATGTTCAGATCTGAAAATTTCTGCTGATAGTATCTGTTCCGGTATGTATTCCTCAACAGGAGCGGAAGAATGATCACACCTGCAGCAAACAGGATTATCTGCGGCACGACATGCAGGCCGAAAAATCTTCCAAGTAAAAACAGTCCGGCTATAACGGTCAGATATCTTAAAAACGCCTGCTTTGGTGAAAATACATATCCATATGCTGTCAGCTCATCTGACAGCTGCTTTCTGTTTCCTGCCAACGAAAGTCATCCCCCTTCTCTTTTTCTTCAGGAATTCGTCCTCCATGTCTGTAAGCATTCCAGCCACGTGTTCCTGTCTTTCCTCTATTCCATCCGCTGCCTTATTGCTATACTCCGCGCTGTCCTCGGCAACTGCCGTCAGATCCTTATCCCGTGAGAACACGTACTCTTTTACAGGCGTCTCATCATCAGACGGCTTTATATCCGCCGCTTGCTGTACCGGCGCGCTGAGAGCCTCCTCGTAGCTGTACGGATCATCTATGCGGGCCTCAGTGAACTTTTTTTGTATCACATCCGGAAAATCATTTCCTGTTGGTTCGCCCTGATCTAACACCAGGACACAGCTGTTTTCTCTGTCCTCCCTGTAAAAAAATCCGATCTGGTCCACATACCTGATCAGGTCAAATGCTCCATTCTCCCGTCTCTTAAGCTTCCTTCTGATAAGAACTGCTACATCTATAAAGCTGTAGATATCATTCTCGAGCCTGCCCTCTGACCTCAGGTTCCCAGCCATATTCATCATACGGTCAGGAACCTTTCTTACGTCGTCTGTATGGAGCGTCGTCATGCCTCTTACGCCTGTGGAAAATCCTTCGAGCAGATAGACGACCTCCTTGCTCCTCGCCTCAGAGAGCATCATCCATTTCGGGTTCAGCCTGAGGCAGGTCTTAATGGCTTTCGTGTAATCCATCACTGAGTTGATACGCAGTTCAACCGAATCAGCCCCTGGATTTATCATACTGTAATGCCACTCAGGGTTGTCCTCTATTGTGATGACTCTCTGTTCAACAGGTATATACGACGAAAAATACTTCGCGCACTCTGTCTTACCGACACCCGGCTCACCACAGAAGACCATGTTCATCCTGGCATGAACGCAGTTGATCAGAAGATTTATCATAGCGTCCGTCAGATAACCGTCTCTTACCATTCCCTGTCTTGTAAGCCTCGTAAACGGCATGGATTTTCTGATGCAGATAGCTCTGCCCGTGATAGCAGCCGATTCATGCACAATGGTGATACGGAGCGTATCAGTCTCCGCCTCGAGCACTGGCGCCTGCTTGTGAAACTGCTTGCTGACACAGTTCGCGACTCTCTTCGTAAAGGCATTCACAAACTCCTCCGGAAGCTGCTTGTCAGACGGATATCTCTGATTCCTCGTATCCGAAAGCCACAGCCTCCTTCCGTCAAAGTCTATATCAGTTATAGTCTCATCCTCGATATACTGGTAGAGAGGCCCGAAAAACTCCGGGCTGATTTCAACCTTCCCTTTCTCTTCTGCCATACTTCACCTCAATTCCCGCTCATCATGGTGTCGGTGTCGGTAAAACGCCCTTGCTGGCATTTGAGAAAAATCCGCTGATAAGATCTGAAAAAGCCTTTCCAACAACGCTGGTCCCGTCTTT
>JBJELA010000167.1:0-2341 GCA_051878915.1 Candidatus Weimeria sp. | reverse complement strand
ATTTATATGTTCGGTAGAAAAAAGAAGAATGAGGTACAGGCTCCTGAGCTTCAGGTGGAAAAGATCGACATCGCGAAGGAGATGCAGCCTGTTTTAGACAGCGGGAATTATATCCTCGAGCAGAAGGATAAGCTCCAGCAGGAAGAACAGAATACATCTGACGCTTTAGGACAGATAAAGGATTCGTTTCAGATGGTAGAGCAGCGTTCTGATGAAGTGACAGAGTCCATGGAGCAGTTCAATGAGCGCTTCAAGGAGGTTACATCTGTTACTGAGAATTTCGAGCAGATCATCCAGAAAATGCTCGCCACCGCAGATGACACCCACAGAAATATGAATAACGTCCGCACCTCATCCTCATCTGTAAATGATACTATATCCACAGTAGAGGAAGTCTTCAAGGAGTTCCAGTCGAGTTTTGATGAGATCCTTGAAAAAGTAAACGCGATCAACGGCATCGCGAACCAGACCAATCTTCTCGCCTTAAACGCTTCTATCGAGGCTGCAAGAGCCGGAGAGAGCGGCAGAGGATTCGCAGTCGTAGCTGATCAGGTAAACGAGCTTTCCAGTAATATCAAGACGCTCGTCGCTTCTATCGGTGAGTCGATGGAGAAGCTGAACCAGAACAACAATCGTCTGATGAGCTCCATCAATGACACCAGAACAGCTATCCAGGATTCTATGACTCATATCAATGAGACAGAGGAGATAGTTGATTCAATCAAATCCGTAGCAGGTGAGATTGAAGAAGGCAACACCAATATGGTCGGCGTCATCGGAAAATGCTCAGAGGATATGAACTCATTACAGTCTACTATGGAGGAGTCAAAGCCTTACTATAAGGAGGTATCTGACCATATAGATTCTCTTTCTACAAATATTTCAAATAAGAGTCTGATATTCGAGGATATGAACAATACCCTTCAGCAGTTCCCTGAGCTGGTAAAGAGAGTAGAGGAAAGAGTTCAGCAGGGACAGCAGCAGTAAGTCCCAATAAATCATAGGAGATATTTTGACAATGAAAAAAGTAGAAGATTATGTACGTACGATTCCTGATTTCCCGGAGAAGGGCATCATGTTCCGTGATATCACGACAGTCCTTAAGGATCCGGACGGATTCGAGCTCGCTATCGACGAACTCCAGGGATTCCTTGAAGGAATAGACTTCGATGTTATAGCGGGAACAGAGTCGAGAGGCTTTATTTTCGGAACGCCTCTGGCCTATAATCTTCATAAGCCGTTCGTTCTTATCAGAAAAAAGGGTAAGCTTCCGGCAGAGACAGTAGAGCAGACATACGATCTCGAGTACGGCACAGCCACTATTGAGATGCACAAAGATTCAATTACCCCTGGTCAGAAGGTCGTTCTTGTAGACGATCTGATCGCAACAGGTGGTACGATAGAGGCAGCCGCAAAGCTTGTTGAAAAACTCGGCGGCAAGGTCGTAAAGATGATCTTCCTTATGGAGCTTGCTGGTCTCAAGGGCCGTGAGAGACTCAAGGGTTACGATATCGATTCTGTTATCACTTATCCTGGAAACTGAGACTTAATGTGATTGAGAGGTTACAGCGGGACTTGTCTCCCGCTGTTTTTGAGTATTATGAGAGATATTTCTTTAGTTATCATGGCTGCCGGTATAGGTTCGCGCTTTGGCGGCGGTATCAAGCAGCTGGCTTCTGTCGGAAAAGACGGAAGCATCATTATGGACTACTCTGTCCATGACGCAATTGAGGCGGGATTCGATGAGATCATCTTTGTCATAAGGGATGACATAGAGAAGGACTTCATGGACATCATAGGAAGCAGGATCGAGAAGGCAGCTTCCGCAAAGGGCGTCCGTGTCTACTATGTGAATCAGTCACTTACCATACTGCCGAAGGGATTCGCTCTTCCTGAGGGAAGGACCAAGCCATGGGGAACCGGAAAGGCTGTACTTTCAGCCTCGACTCTTCTCGACAAGCCCTTTGCGGTCATCAACGCCGACGACTACTATGGCAAAGAGGCTTTTGTGCAGATGGCTGATTTCCTTAAAAATATTCCGGATGATTCGAGAGGCCACTACTGTATGTCTGGTTTCTTCCTGAAAAATACCCTGAGTGATTTCGGATCAGTAACCCGTGGCATCTGCCACGCAGATGATGACGGCTTTCTCTCCGGTATCGAGGAGACTCATGATGTGAAAAAGCTCCCGGGCGGAAAAGCTTCCGGTGAGTTCGGGGAGATTGATGTGAATTCGCTGGTATCGATGAATATGTGGGGTTTTACTCCGGACTTTGTTTCAAGGCTTACAGATGGATTTGCTGAGTTTCTGGACAGAGTCCTGAATCGCGGTGAGGGAGAT
>JBJELA010000166.1:0-2341 GCA_051878915.1 Candidatus Weimeria sp. | reverse complement strand
GAGAATCGATGATCTTATTCATTTTCGAGAGCTCGTCCATCAGGTTCTTTTTGTTGTTGAGACGGCCTGCGGTATCGATAAGCAGGCAGTCTGCGTTTCTGGCCTTTGCGGCTGCTATCGCATCGAAAACAACCGAAGACGGATCAGCACCCTCGCCGGCTCCTATGATCTCGGCATGGGCTCTTTCGGACCAGACCTCGAGCTGCTCCTTTGCCGCTGCGCGGAAAGTATCTGCCGCGGCAATGACCACCTTTTTTCCGTTGTCATGGAGCTTTGCCGCGAGCTTTCCGATGGTCGTGGTCTTTCCGACTCCGTTTACGCCGATCACGAAAACAACTGAAGTCGTCTCAGTGAAGGCGTAGGCGTCCTCCGGCAGAGCCATTTTTTCGGTGACAAAATGAACGAAGTATTCGCGAAGCGGCCCCGGCTTTTTAATGTGCTCTTTTTTCGCCGCGCTCTTAAGCTCCTCTATTATTGCCTCCGTCGTATGGACTCCGATGTCGCCCATGATAAGCGTCTCCTCCAAGTCATCATAGAAGTCGTCGTCTATTTTTTCATGGCCCATGAAGACAGCGTCCATATCAGCGACGAAGCTTGATCTGGTCTTGAACAGTCCTTCCTTCAGTTTCTGGAAAAATCCCATGTAATCTCCTTTGAAAAATTATTTCAGCTGATCCTCTATCAGGTTTACAGATACGAGTGTCGAGACGCCCTTTTCCTGCATCGTGATTCCATAGAGCCTGTCGGCCGCGTTCATAGTTCCACGTCTGTGAGTAATGACTATAAACTGCGTGTGGTCTGTAAGCTTTCCCAGGTAATGCGCGAACCTGTCGACATTCGAATCGTCGAGCGCCGCCTCGATCTCATCGAGAAGGCAGAACGGCGACGGATGCAGGTTCTGTATCGCGAAAAGCAGGGCGATCGCTGTAAGCGACTTCTCTCCGCCTGACATCTGCATCATATTCGTAAGCTTTTTGCCAGGAGGCGAAGCGATGATATTGATATCAGACTCGAGGATGTCCTCGTCATCCGCAAGAGCTATCCTGCCGTGGCCACCGCCAAAGAGCTCCTTGAAGGCCTTGTCGAACTCTCTCTGGATATCCCTGAATCCGCTCTCGAACTGCTGCCTCATGCCTGCGTCGAGGTCGTTTATTATCGTAAGCAGCTTTTCCTTCGCGGCGAGCAGATCGTCATGCTGAGAGCTCATGAAGGTATAGCGCTTCGAGATCTCGTCGTATTCCTCGACAGCGTTGACATTTACAGAGCCCATCTCCCTGATGTCAGACTGGATGCCCTTCGACTCCTTCTTTATCTCATTAAGGTCCGTAAGGCTGTTGTCTGCAAGTGCCTCTGCCTCATGCTTTGTGATCTCGTACTGGTCCCACATGTAATCAGACAGCTCATTGAATCTTCCGGTATTTTTTTCAATGCGCTGATCGAGCTTCAGGCTCTCCTTTTCGAGCACTGAGATCTCCTGCGAGATGCTCTCGCTCTGGTCAAAAATACCCTGGCTCTTCTTGTCGAGCTCGTCCTTCTCATCAGTAAGAGTCCTGATCTGGTTCGTCAGGTCTTCCTTTAACGCCCTGCTCTTTTCTATTTCAGCCTTGAGATCCTCGATCTCACGCTTTTTGCTCTCTGACTCCTGAGAGCCTGAAGCCTTTTTATTTTTCAGGTCCTCTAAGAGTTTAAGCGCGTCAGCCTCGCTCTCTTTAAATCTCGAGAGCCTTTCAGTGGCAGCGGTTATTTTTTCAGAAAGAGCAGCCTTCTGCACTCTGATATCAGAGAGCCTGTCGTTAAGTCTTTTTATGCTCCCCTCAATCCTTGTCCTGTCAGCTTCGAGCTGCTTCGTCTTCTCTTCGATGTCGCTCTCTTTTAAGTGGACAGCCTTTAATTTTTCATCAAAGGCATTCTGCTCCTCGTCCATCTGCGCGAGTTTCTTTCTGATCTCAGTCTCCTCGTTTACGATGTCCTCGTAGGCCTTTGTCTCGTCAGCCTTCTTATCATTCAACAGCGAGAGGTCGTGCTCCTTGTTCTTCTTCTCGACGATAAGGGCGTTGTACCGCTCTCTTATCTCTTTCTCGTCGGCAGCTGCTTCCTCTCTGTCCCTGGAGGAGCCGTCCATGGATTCGTTTATTTTTATCAGCTCATCCTGAAGGCTTTTGCACTGCTCGCTTAACTCATCGAGCTGCCGTTTGCGTCCAAGCAGATTTTCGGAGCGCCTGTAGGCACCGCCTGTCATGGCGCCGCCCGGTCTCATCGTATCTCCATCGAGGGTTACGAGATTAAGGCTCTGGTGATATTTTCTCTCGAGAGCGATCGCGTCATCGATCGTATCTACTAC
>JBJELA010000165.1:0-11470 GCA_051878915.1 Candidatus Weimeria sp. | reverse complement strand
AACTATGTTACGAAAATTCATGGCCGCAGTCATGCTTACAAGCATCATTTTCACATCAACCGCGGTAACGGCCGCCGCGCAGTCAACAGACACAGCTGCAAAGACAGGTGTTACAGCAGCTACAGGATCAGCGGCTGCAGCCACGGGCTCATCTGTGGCAGTCACCGGTTCAGCAATCGCAGATACCGGCTCAGCAGTAGTGACCACAGGACCATCAGTTGTAACTACAGGTCCGGCTGTGGTCTACGCTAAAATAAGGCTCGTGAAAAAGAGCGTAAAGCTCTACCCTGATGAGACCTTCCGTCTCAGCGTGAAGTGGAAAAAAGGAAAGCATACGAAGCTCACCTGGAAATCATCAGACACCAGGATAGTAAAGGTCTCAAAGCACGGCAATCTGCGCGCCCTGTATCCTGGAAAGGCAAAGGTCACGGTTACTACAGCGAAGGGTTCGACGGCCACCGCCACAGTTACCGTAAAGAAGCCGGATATGTCGAAAGCCGTCTACCTGACCTTCGATGACGGGCCGGGCAGCAAGGTGACTCCGCAGCTTCTTGCAGTCCTGAAAAAATACAACGTCAAGGCCACATTTTTCATAGTTGGCAGCCAGGCAAAGGGACATGAGGATCTGCTGCGCCGGATCGTAAAGGACGGCCACACGCTGGCGATACACACCTACACGCACGATTACAGAAAAATCTACAGCAGCGCGAAGGCCTATATCGAGGATTTTAACAAGACAGAAAAGCTGATAAAGGATGCCACCGGCGTACAGCCGAAATACTTCAGATTCCCTGGCGGCGGCAACAACCACTATATGTCTTCAGCGATCAGAAGTGAGGTTCTGAAGCAGCTTCACGCCAGGGGATATACCGAGATGGACTGGAACGCCACCACAGGAGACGCCGCGCCGACCTATTACAGCGCCGACAAGCTGATCTACAACGGCAAAAATTCCCACTGGGGCCGCGGTTCCGTAGTCATGCTTCAGCACGACTCGAATCCGAAGTACCGCACTCCGGCCGTAACAGAAGCACTGATCAGGTATTACAGGTCCAAGGGCTGCACCTTCTACAACCTTGACCACTATTACGGCGAAGAGCTCTGCTTCAAAAAATAACCGAAAAAAAAGACAGATCCGTTTCCCGCAGGAACGGACCTGTCTTATTTTTTTAAGCTTTTTTCCTCAGTCTCTTTTCCTTCTCGATGACAGGCTGGAAACGTTCGACTTCCTGCCTGATCTCCTTTGACATCACGAGCAGGCAGATCAGGTTCGGGATGGCCATCAGCGCGTTCATGATATCAGAGATGTTCCAGACGAGATCGAGTGCCTGTGTGCAGCCTACATAAACGATAAGTGAAAAGACGATCCTGTAGGCCATGATCGCAGGCCTGTTGTTCTTTACGAGGTACTCAAAGGCCTTCTCGCCGTGGTACTCCCAGCCAAGGATTGTTGAAAAAGCAAACAGGATGATGCCTATGGATACGAGATATTTTCCGACAGGGCCAAGGGCCGACTCGAAAGCCGCGATCGTGATATTGACGCCCTGAAGAGGCTGGCCGTCAGCGCCGACCGTTCCGAGGACACCGGATGAAGCGATCGCGATACCTGTGATCGAGCAGACGATGATGGTATCGAAGAAGGTACCGGTCATATTGATGTAACCCTGTCTTACACAGTCATCAGTAGTCGCAGCCGATGCAGTGATAGCGGCTGAACCAAGTCCGGCCTCATTTGAGAAGCAGCCCCTGGCGACGCCGTACCTCATCGCGTTCATGACGGAAACAGTGATCGTTCCGAGAACTCCGCCGCCAATGGCCTTCGGATCAAATGCCATCACAAAGATCTGACAGAGGCCTGAAGGGACGTTTCTCCAGTTGATGATGATCACTATAAGACCGGCTATCACATAAAAAACAGCCATTGAAGGTACTACAACCGTAGATATTTTTGAAATGCTCTTAATACCGCCTACTACGATAAGAAGTGTAAATATCGTCATTATGATTCCTGTCACATAGAGAGGGACATGGAATGAGGTGTTAAGCGATCCGGAGATCGAGTTAGCCTGTGAGAGGTTTCCGATACCGAATGAAGCGAGCACCGCGAAGAGCGCGAAAAGGAAACCGAGGATACGTCCGGCCGTCTTGTTTTTGAAGCCGTTTTTCATCGTATACATAGGGCCTCCGGACATCTCACCCTGATCGTTGACCTCACGGTATTTGATGGAAAGCATGCACTCCGAGAACTTTGTCGTCAGACCGAAGCAGGCTGAGATCCACATCCAGACCAGAGCTCCGGGACCGCCGGAGAACATAGCTGTGGCGACACCTACGATATTTCCGGTTCCAATGGTGGCCGCGAGAGCCGTCATCAGGGCTGAGAACGGGGAGACATCTCCTGTACCGCGGTTCTTCGTCCTCGCCTCTTTGCTGAGCACCGAGCGAAGCGCGTAACCAAGGTTCCGCCATGACCGGAATCCGGTCATGAATGTCAGGTAAACTCCTGTGCCGACGAGAAGGACCAGCATCACCGGCCCCCACACAAAGGAGTCAACTGAACTGACTACACTGTTTAACAAATCCATAATTTTGCTCCCTTCATTTCACTTTTTCAGTCTGATAAAATCAATTCTTTAGTAAAAACAAAAAAGGGCCATGGCAAATGACACCATCGTCCTTCAGATATCGTTTATTTTTACAAGCTGATTCTATCTGTGTAAAATTTTTATTAAGTAGATATTTTAAACATTTCTGTATTGATTGTCAATATTCATTTTTCTGTGGCTGCCTCAGCGCCATCTTCAACGGCGCTGATGATGCTTATATGTAATGTCTTTGTAAAAAAAATGTCTGATGAAAGTGCTTTCCAGGTCATTTTTATCTTTTTTTCCATTATTTTTTATGATATACTAACTAAAAAGGAAACGCAGTTTTTGTTGGTTATAAAAGTATGTAGAATGGTGTAATTATGCGTTGGACTATAGATTTTGAGTTTATCTCTCTTGTTCTTTCAATTCTGATCCTCGCAGATTTCAAGACTGCCAGGGTTCTCCCGATGAAAAGCAGCAAGCTGTTTTTAGACAGCATTTATGTGATCATCACTCTTGAATTTTCCGAGCTTCTTATAAGTCTGATCGATAACAGCAGGATGTGGCCGTATGCGGGCTTTCAGCTTTTCCTGCATACCCTGTCATATCTTCTGGTATTTCTTTTTCTGTTCGCGCTCTATCTGTTTCTCAGATGTCTGTCCTCAGAGGATATGGGGAAGTTCTATTACATGAAGGCGTACGATCTGATCCTGCTCTTTGCTGTAACAGGCGTTCTTGTCGTGAATCTGTTTACAGGGGTCTTCTTCAGGATAACCGTTCTGGGCTATGAACGTGGTCCTCTGTTCTATTCCATTTTTTATCCGCTGGTCATCACAGCGCTCGCGTTCTGTGCCGTACCTGTCATCAATGCCAGGGAATACATGGCAAGAAGAGTCCGTGTAAGCATATATCTGGCACTGGGCTTTATCACCATCACCTCATTTTTCCAGACCTATGTCGACAGCCAGAGGCATGTGTTAAGCCTCGGATTTTCCGTTGCGCTCGCTATCATCTATCTCACCTACGAGAACACCTCACGTACTGTCGAATCCAAGACCGGAAACTATAACAGCACCGGTTTCCGCCGTTACATGAATGAGCTGATCCTCAGCCAGGAAAGCTTCAAGACATTTTTCATCCAGATAGAGAACTACAACTCTGTCCTCTCGATCTACGGCCGTGAAAATACCGATAACCTGTTAAGGCAGATTGGTACAGAGCTGAAATCTGTAGAAAATACAACCTTCTACCTGCACAATGGTCTTTTTGTAGTAACCGACGTGGACGAAA
This sequence comes from Candidatus Weimeria sp., assembly GCA_051878915.1. Taxonomy (GTDB): domain Bacteria; phylum Bacillota; class Clostridia; order Lachnospirales; family Lachnospiraceae; genus Weimeria. The sequence continues at coordinate 7,592 of JBJELA010000165.1, read as the reverse complement.
AGGACTACAGCGCTGTCGAGGACAAAATAAAAGAGATCATCACGAAGGACATATTCATCGGTCCTGATCAGGTCTTTCTGAACTTCTACACTGCTACAACAGATGACAGCAGTCAGTTTAACAGTCCTCAGGAGATGCTCTCGGTAGCTGCCGATACCTTAAGGGATCCGACCTACGATAAGCCTCCATTCGAGCAGATCACCGCGGCTGATGTCGAAAAATCCGCCGATAAATCAAAGCTGACAAAGGCCATCTACTACGCCCTCGACCACGACGGCGTCATGGTATATTACCAGCCTATCTTTGACAACACATGCAACCACATACGTTCCGCCGAGGCTCTTTCACGTCTGTATGACAAAGAGCTCGGGATTATCTATCCTGATGACTTCATCCCGGTTTTTGAGCAGGATGGTACTATCCTGAAGTTCGGCAGGATCATGTTTGAGAACGTATGCCGCTTCATCCACGACAATGACATGAACGCTCTTGGTCTCGATTACATCGAGGTCAACCTCTCTCCTATCCAGTGCATGCACCCTTCGCTCCCTGATGAGCTGATTACTATCGCGGATTCCTACGGCGTTGACATGAAGTACCTGAATTTTGAAATCACTGAGACAGCGGCTCTGACTTCTGATCAGCTGAACGACCTGATGCAGCCGCTTATCGAGCGCGGCGCTTCATTCTCAGTTGATGACTTCGGTACGGGATATTCTAACCTGATCCGTGTGACCACGATGCCTTTCAAGATTATAAAAATAGACAAATCCATCCTCTGGGATTACTTCAAGACCAGGGATGAACTCGTTCCAAGCATTTACAGGATTATGAACCAGCATGGCTTCGAGCTGGTCACTGAGGGCGTCGAGACAGAGGACATGCATATCTGGCTCAAGACGCAGGCCCGCTGCAAATACGAGCAGGGCTACTACTACTCAAAGCCGATCAGTGAAGAGGAGTTTATCAAGTATCTGCGTAATCATAATGATTCAGCAGCGTAATCCCGGCAGAGGATTTTCTCCAGTTTTCACACATGAAGCACATTGACAGAGTAAGTATTCTATGATACTATCTGAAAAATAAATTTTTTGTTAATATATTTGATGAGGGATTTATATGAGACGAAAAATGATTCCAAGACTGCTTGCGTTTCTTATGTGCAGCGTACTTATAACAGGCTGCGCCAGGCAGCAGAAAACAGATGACTATGCCACCAATAAGGGCTATGGGACTACAAGCAGCGGCGACGCGGACAGCAGCGGTTCTAAGACAGGTTCATCAGGCATATCCAGGGACAAAATAAAGGTCGGAGTCGTCCACCTCTCTGATCCTGCGGACGGGAGTGGATACACCTATACGCATGACCTCGGCATACAGGGAATGCAGCAGAATCTCGGACTCTCCGATTCACAGATCATCAGAAAGAACAACGTCAGCGATACAGATGAAGAAGCTACCGAACAGGCCATTCAGGAACTTGTGGATGCCGGCTGTAACATCATATTTACCACAAGCTGGGGATATATGAAGGCGACAGCCAAAATGGCCGAGAAATACCCGGATGTCTATTTTTCACATGGAACCGGATACATGAGCAACGGTAAGAATTTCAACAATTATTTCGGCCGTATATACCAGGCCAGATATCTGAGCGGCATAGTAGCCGGAATGAATACGAAGACAAATAAAATCGGCTATGTGGCAGCCATGGGCTCTGACAACTCAGAGGTCACAGGCGGCATCGACGCATTCGCTCTCGGCATATATTCGGTAAATCCGGACGCAAAAGTTTATGTAAAGGTGACCAACAGCTGGTACGATCCTGATGGTGAGAGCGCCGCCGCGCAGACTCTCCTCGATATGGACTGCGATGTCATAGCTCAGCACTGCGATACTGATGGTCCGCAGGTGCTTGCCCAGAAAAAGGGCGTCTACAGCATAGGCTACAACTCAGACATGAGCAAGGAGGCCCCTAAGGCCTGCCTCTGCAGCGTTATCTGGAACTGGAGCGCCTATTACACCGCAGCGGTACAGAGCGTCATAGACGGAACCTGGGATGGCACCAACTACTACGGCGGAATGAACGAAAATCTGGAAGGAATTACATCGGTAGCTGATTTTGCGGCAGACGGCACTCAGGAAAAAGTAAACGAAGCCAAGAAGCAGATCCTCTCCGGAGAGAACGGAGTTTTTGACGGAGTTATCGAAACGAACACAGGAGATACTGTAGGAAAAGAAGGCGAAACACTTGATGACGCCACGATCACAGGCGGTATCAACTGGTATTTCAAGACTGTTACTGTAGTAGACTGAAAAGAGGGATAGGAGCCTATGAGTATCAAGAAAAAAATACTGGCCATGACTATTGGTCCCGTGCTTATCATGGGAATCTTCTCGGTTATTTTTACTCTGACGAGAGTACAGAGCGCGATGACTGACGAGATAAAGGACGCTCTTAAGGGAACGGCCGCAGCTACGCTTGCAGCCTATGACCAGAATACAGGTGATTATATCAAGGCCAGCAACGGAGACATCTGGAAAGGCAGCTATAACATCTCCAAATCAGAAAGTCTCGTCGATGGCATAAAGGCAAACACCGGAATGGATGTCACATTTTTCTACGGCGCAAAAAGGATCATGACATCGGCAAAGGACTCTGACGGCAACAGGCTTTTAGGCTCTCCTGCCGGAGATGTAGTCACAAAGAAGGTCATAAAGGGCGGAAAGAGTTATTTCAGCAGACAGGTATCCATCGATGGCGTCATGAACTACGGATATTTTATCCCTGTTTATCAGAACGACAGCGATAAAGATATCATCGGCATGGTATTTGTCGGAACGAATAAGGCCAGGATGGATTCAGTCATCCACCACATCATGCTTACCATCAGCCTTGCGGTAGGTATTATCATGATACTCTGCGCCTTCATCGGATATAAGCTGTCCTCTTCCATCAGCAGAAACATCCGTACAAGCATCGGAGTCGTAGAGAAGGTCGCAAACGGCAATCTCGATGTCTGGGTAGACGAGAGGCTTCTTAAAAGACATGATGAGATCGGAGATCTCTCGAGAGTCACTGTCACTCTTCGAGACGCCATGAAGACTGTAATCCAGGGTATATCGGCAAATGCGAAGTCCCTTCTGAATTCAGGTAATGACCTGAAGGAAGTGGCTGACAGGACCAACGGCACTATGGACCAGGTAAGGGACGCCGTTACCATGATAGTTGACAATTCCAGCGAGCAGGCAAAGAATTCCCAGGACACCTCCGAGCACATGAAGATCATGGGAGAAAATATCACAGAGACCTCCGGTGAGGTCAACCAGCTCGATTCAAGCGCGGCTTCCATGAGGCAGTCCAGTCAGAAGGCCTCCGAAACCCTCGAAAAGCTCAGAGGCATCAACAGCGACGTGGAAAACATCATCCGCGATGTGACCGAGCAGACGATCCGTACCAACAACTCAGTACAGAAGATTCAGGAAGCTACCACTTTTATTTCTTCGATTGCGGAGGAGACCAACCTGTTAAGCCTCAACGCTTCCATCGAGGCCGCAAGGGCCGGTGAGAGCGGACGCGGATTCGCTGTTGTAGCCGACCAGATCAAAAAGCTCGCCGAGCAGTCTGACACCTCCAGCCATGAGATAGACGATACCGCCAGGATTCTGATGGAGGAATCGACAAAAGCCGTCGAACTGATGAACCAGATGCAGGAAATAATCACGAGCCAGAGCGAAAGCATGAAAGAGACTCAGGATGTAGTCGCCAGCGTCCTTGAACAGATAGAAAACTCCATGAAGAGCATCGAAATGATAAAGGCCTCGACTGATAAGCTCGAATCATCTCGCAATCAGGTCGTATCCGCTGTAGATGAGCTCTCCGAGATCGCCCAGAACAACGTCGAGGGAACACGGAAGACTCACTCGGAGACTGAAGAAGTCGCTGACTCATTCAGACAGGTTTCTGACAGCGCCGAAAAGCTCCGTAACATCGCGGGACAGCTGGCCGAAAGCATAGAATATTTCAAGATCTGATGAATATTCGTCCTCAGTCCGTAATTTCACCTCGCGGTTTACGGACTGATTACCGATTTTCTTCCCCAGTCCGTAATTTCATCAAGCGTTTTACGGACTGATTACCGATTTCTGTTCCCAGTCCGTAATTTCACCTCGCGGTTTACGGACTAATTCCTGATTTCCTTTCCCAGTCCGTAATATCTTCCGCCACACGCTGAAAAATATAAAAAATGGCTCTGTCCATTTTTTCAAATGAGCGATTCTTTATCTCCATCACTTATGATGTTGTGTGCAAGGTTTCTACTTCTTGCCTGCATCTCACGATGCTAACCTTGGAAGTCCCTATAGGGTTAGTCGGCAACTACGCCCTTGTGGACTTTCACCACAAACCGACGGCGTGCCCGTCATACTAAAAAAAGCTGCAGCGCCATTGCTGCAGCTACATAACGGGTAATTACCCTCCGGATAAAACGATACTGTCTTATTATCTGGTTCCAATTATTGCCTGCATTTCAACTTCTACCATCTGCGTCGGACGGTTCATTGCCGGTACACCAGTCCAGGTGCAGGCAGGTCTTGACTCCTTGAAAAATTCCGAATAAGCCTTTGTGATATCCATGTTTTTGCCGGTATCAGTCGTATAGATATTTACCTTCACGACTTCCTCTCTCTTTACACCATTGGATTCCAGAAGATTAACCAGCTTGTTGAAAATATACCAGGCCTGCTCGTACGCGTCTCCTTCGCCGTATACCGTGCCTTCAGGAGTAACCGAGGTCGTGCCTGAAACAAACACGAACGGGCCGGCTTTGACAATTCTTGAATAACCGGCCACATCCTCAAATGCCGAACCGCCTTTAATATTTGTTCTTTTAAACTCTTCTGCCATAATCTGCCTCCTGTACTTTGGAAATATTTCTGTTTCTGCCTAAAAATATATCAGCACCGGCTTCATTTGTAAAATTGATAAAAATGATTAAATCATTCAAAATTTATGAATTAAGGTCAGTCCTCTTTTTTCTATAGTATCATATCCCTTCAATTCAAAAAAACTGAATGACTTCTTTATTTATTTTAATTTTACATCAAATAATTTCTGTGATAACCTAACTGCAAGCCAGTTGGATACATGAATACAATCCACAGAACTAGCACATCAATTCACAATATTTTTTACCTTTATGAAGGTTGAAAGGAGGTTCCTATGGCGTATCCCGAAGTAGATTTTCTGTATCTGAGCGAAGCCGACATGATAAAAGCTGGTGTCACGGATCCTATCGGATGCGTGAATACGATGGAAGAAGTTCTCAAGCTTCTGGATATCGGTGATTACAGGATGGGTGGTGAGAATGGAAATTCACACGGCTGCATGGTATTTTTCCCGGATTCCATGAAGAAGTACCCTGGAATGCCTGAAGATGGTCCGGATCGAAGATTCATGTGCATGCCGGCATATATCGGCGGTGATTTTCAGATGGCCGGAGTCAAGTGGTACGGATCAAATGTAGAGAACCGGAACCTTGGCCTTCCACGGTCGATACTGATGGTGACCTTAAATGACAAGGACACGGGAGCTCCTATGGCCTATATGTCAGCTAACCTGATCAGCGCATACAGGACGGCAGCCATCCCCGGTGTCGGCGTAAAGCATCTGGCAGTAAAAAACGCAAAGACGCTCGGTATAGTGGGACCGGGAGTCATCAACTCGATAACTGTTGAAACCTTTGCAGCGCTCCGTCCTACTCTCGACACCCTGAAGATCAAGGGCCGCAGCAAAGATTCGATCGACCGCTGCATAAAATATGTAAAGGAAAAATGCCCACAGTTCAAAAACATCATAGTCTGCGACACTCTTGAGGAGTGTGTCAGGGATTCGGATATCCTGAGCTTTGCCACCTCCACTCCTACAGGCGGACAGGAAGGCTACCCATACATAGACCCAGCGTGGCTGAAGCCCGGCTGTCTGGCCTGTGGAATGGGAGCCATGAACACCTCAGAGGAACTGATCGAGGATCCGGATACAAAGCTTGTAGTAGATAACACAAAGCTCTATGATTCCTGGGCGGAGGAATATCCATACCCTACATTCGATACCTGGTTTCTGATAGGAAGCAAATTTACCGACATGATCCACGAGGGAAAGCTCGAACGCTCGAGAATGGAAGATATGGGTGCTATCCTTAACGGAAAGACAGCAGGCAGAAAGAGCGATGACCAGATCATCATCTATTCCATCGGCGGAATGCCTATAGAGGACGTGGCCTGGGGCACTGCCTGCTACAGAAAGGCTGTAAAAGAGGGAATAGGTGTGAAACTGAATCTCTGGGACAGGCCTTATCTTTATTGAAAAAATAATCTCAGTGAAAGGAGGCAGCAAAATGGAAAATACTACATATCTTTTTGACTCTATGTGGGTCCTTGTAGCTTCTGTTTTCGTTTTCTTCATGCAGGCAGGATTCGCATGTATGGAGAGTGGATTTGCGAGGCCGAAGAATGCCTGTAATATATGGCTGAAGAACCTGATGGACTTCTGCGTCGGCGGAATCGTCTATTACTTCATCGGATTCGGACTCATGTACGGAGATGACTGGCACGGACTGATAGGAATAAACGGTTTCTTTAATCCATTCAATCCTGACATGCAGGTGTGGAAGCTCCATGACAACCTTTCTCCCCAGATTTTCCTGCTGTATCAGCTGATGTTCTGTGCTACTACAGCGACTATCATCTCAGGAAGTGTAGCCGAAAGATTCAAATTCAATTCTTACCTGATAATAAGTACCTGCATGACCGGATTCGTCTATCCTGTGATAGGCCACTGGATCTGGGGCGGCGGCTGGCTGCAGCAGCTCGGCTTTACTGACTTTGCCGGTTCCGGAGCTGTACACACTGTCGGCGCCTGCGCTGCATTTATGGGTGCTCTTATGGTCGGTCCCCGAATCGGAAAATATATCAACGGAAAGTCGCAGGCTATCCCGGGTCACAGCATACCTATGGGTATTCTCGGCGCCTTCATTCTCTGGCTCGGCTGGTACGGATTCAACCCCGGCTCAGAGCTGGCACTCGATGATGTAACCTTCTACACCACTATTACTACCACGGTAGCAGCTTGCGCAGGCGCACTTTCCGGACTTTTCGTAAGCTGGGCCAGATATAAAAAGCCTGACCCGACTCTGGCAGCAAACGGAGCACTGGCAGCGCTTGTTGGTATCTGTACAGGCGTCGCCGAGGTTGATGTCGGCGGAGCCATAGCCATAGGAGTTATCTGCGGCGCCCTGATAGTCTTTAACCTGACACTGGTAGATCACAAGCTTCATGTGGACGACCCTGTAGGAGCCATCTCCCTTCACGGCGGAAGCGGTATAGCCGGAGTCATCCTGAACGGCTTCTTCAGTACCACACAGGGCCTTTTCTACGGACACGGCGCACGGTACCTGGGCTGTCAGGTCCTCGGAATCATATGCATAGTCGCATTTGCGCTCTGCTCATCGGGACTTGCGTATCTGATACTCAAACACACTTTAGGCATCAGAGTCAGCGCAGAAGAAGAGATTGGCGGACTCGATATTAACGAG
>JBJELA010000164.1:0-2348 GCA_051878915.1 Candidatus Weimeria sp. | reverse complement strand
ATGAACTGTTCGTTGGAATTTACACCAAAATTAGGACTTGACTAAAAAGTGTCATTTTTATAGTATCGCTTTGTTCTTTTTTCTTTATAGATTTCTGTGGATCTGGTTTTGAAAATCTCTTTGACGTTATCATGTGATATGTATTTAAAAAGTACCAATTTAATGAAAATGGGCCCTGCTAATAATAAGAAAAGCCTGTAATTTTGAGCTTTTCCAAGAATTCTAAAGTTTTTTCTAATCATTTAACTGTTAATGGTAACTTCTCATCACGAAATATTTATATAATTCAATAAACTGTTGACTGCTCATCAAAATCGTGGTAGAATTCTAACATCTATTTTTTGTTGTCTAAGGGTTATTAATGAAAGGGGAATCTATGACAAGGGAAGAGACTATCACATCACTTATTTCCAGAAAGAAATATCTGGAATCCATTATTTCTTTATGTAAGAAGAAGCTGGAATCAGCGCCTGAAGGGCGCGTTGCGACATCGCGCTCCAACGGTGTTGATCAGTTTTATTTTTACAATAATTGCAGTACGAAAAGAAAATATCTGAATGATAAAAGCCTGATTGAAAAGCTTGTATCAAAGGACTACCATTCAAAGCTTTTATCATGTGCGGAAAGCGAGCTCCACTACATCTCCAGATTTTTGGAAGGCATTTCGAAGACAACTGTTGAAGAGGTCTTCAAGCTTTTTCCTGAAGCAAAGAGCAGCTTCATTACACCTCTCTGTGTTGATAATGAGACTTTCGCAAAGCAGTGGGCTGAAGCAGATTATGATACGCTTGATTTGGATACAAAAGAGGAATATATCTCAAACGATGGCAAGCGATATCGGTCAAAATCCGAATTATTGATTGCAAATGCCTTAAATGATGCTGGCGTCCCGTTCAAGTATGAATGCAGGCTCTATCTGAAGGGTTATGGCCCCATCTACCCTGACTTCACTGTCCTTAACCGGCGGAACGGTCAGGTGTTTTATCACGAACACCTCGGTATGCTTGAAAGTCCTGAATACCTGATTAAAAATCTGCAAAAAATAAACGCTTACGAAAAGAATGGCATCATGCAGGGAAAACAACTGATCATGACATTTGAAAGTGAGCATGTTCATCTGGACTTGAATATCATGAATAAAATCATTAAAGAATTTTACTTGTAATACGACGCAGGCGATAAACAGCTTTTATATTGTGACTATGTAACTTAAAGTGCCAGGAGTCATTCTCCTGGCACTTTTTGACTTCGCCCATCCGGTCCGCCATTAAGACCAGGCAGAATTATCAATTCAAAGCTGTACTCGTCCATTCTGTTACGTGTGATTTCCGGATTTCCCTGCTTTCACACGTAGCCAGGTCTCAGAGACTACGTGTGATTTCCGGATTTCACTGTTTTCACACGTAGCCAGGTCTCAGAGACTACGTGTGATTTCCGGTTTTCCTTGTTTTCACACGTAAAAGATTCATATCTGCTTTATATTCTTCATTTCCGCAGCTAATATCCTCCTCACCCCTCCTCCGGCAGCTCCCACTCATCCGCCTGATTCTCGTACTGCTCGGCGAGGTCGCGGTAGTTGTCGCTTTCCTCGCCGTCTGACTGCTCTGAGAGGTGCGCGTAGCTCCTGCCAAGTCCACGCAGGGCTGCGTCTCCGCCTGCGTGGACATCCATCAGAGGGCTCTGCTGGGTGGCGTTTAAGTACCAGAGCGCAGCGTCTTTGTACTCACCGTTTCCATAGAAAAATTCACCGAGTTCAAAGCAGACCTCTGAGCAGGGATTGTCGACGGCTAAAAGTCTTGAAGTGTAAAGCAGCATCCCCGGAGCATTCTTTGAAAGGCGGGTGTCCTTAGCCATTACAGCAAGAAGCATCTGGAGCAGATCAATATCCAGCTCATTGTCGTTTATGGCATCTCTGAAAATATCCGCGCCACGCCTGATCTCATCCGGAGTGCCGTTCTTGTAGAGCTCACGGGCGTACATGGCATAGAGTCTTTTACTCAGGCAGCCGTCTCTGTGGTATATCTTCTCGAATATGGAAAAATCCCTTGAAGTATGGAGTTCTGCAGGTTCATGAGTAATAACGACATCTGAATCAAACACAAGCGGATCGGTGGCTACAGTCTCGTGTACAGGATCAATCCATCTGAAGGTGCGGAGCCGCTTGAATAACTTCGGCCGGTACTCAGACTTTGAATTCAGGACATCAGAAATCCCGGGCTCATAGTAGTGCATCTGCACGATTTCTACCGCAGGATCCAGAACTGAGATCAGATTCCTGAACTGAACCCTGTTATCCTCATCTAAATACTCATCAGCATCGGCTGAATAGATATAGTCACAGGTGCATT
>JBJELA010000163.1:0-2349 GCA_051878915.1 Candidatus Weimeria sp. | reverse complement strand
TACCCTTTTTACCCTTTCACACGTTTTATGCACCGCTTACGTTTCGTTACAGCTGAGTTGATAAAGAAATATGCACCGAGTGAGGACTACTCTATTTTCATGTGTGGTCCCGCCGGCATGTATGAATTCCTTGATAAGCAGATTCAGACATTGGGCATTGAACGCAAATGGATACGCCATGAACTGCAGGGAGAAGTGCATAATCCAAAGGCATTGGAAGATTATCCAAAGGATATCAATGTACCGGAGACGATTGAACTTACCGTGACAATATGCGATGAGAAACGGACAATCACAGTCAGCACAGAGGATACCATTCTGCAGTCACTTGAGAAAAATGGAATTGCTGCGCCCGCACACTGCCGTTCGGGAGAATGTGGCTGGTGTCATTCATTGCTTTTGTCCGGACAGGTCTATAGTCCGAAGAAGCATGAACATAGAAGGGAGGCAGATATTGATTTCAACTATATCCATCCTTGCTGTACTTTCCCGTTAACAGATGTGTCGGTGGAAGTGCCCTATGTAAAATAATTAGTACATATTAATTTAAAATGTCTCACAAGGACGTGGCGTCCTTTGGGGCATTTTTTGAATTCATTATATTTTTCGCGATTGCTAATTACAGATATCCGTGATAGAATGATTTCATGAAAAAAAGAGAGGACAGGACATGTACAAGAAAAAATTTATTTCAGCAGTAGTAATGATAGGTCTGATTTTAGGATTGACATCCTGTATGTCAGAGAACGAAGTTACAGCTCATTCAACGGATATTTCAACGGCGACAGCAGGTGCTGCAGATACTTCAGGTAATGCGAGCGGTGATGCCGTTACCCCAAAAAAGAATGTAAAAAAGAATGTTAAAAAGAAAGATAAGATCGTAAAGATTAAGATCTCGGCTGCCGGCGACTGTACACTGGGTGTGGACAGCAGGTTTAACAACAGTTTTAATCAGAAGTACAATGAAAAGGGCAGCTCGTATTTTTTAAAGAAAGTAAAAAAGATCTTTTCAAAGGACAATCTCACCATAGTCAACCTTGAGGGTACGCTTACAAACAGCACGAACAGAGCTGTCAAGGCATTCACCTTCAAGGGAAAGAAGAGTTACACAAAGATCCTGACAAACGGCAGTGTCGAGGCCGTTACAATAGCAAATAATCATACGATGGACTTTGGCAGCCAGGGCTTTAAGGATACGAAAAAAGCTGTAAGAGATGCCGGCATCAGATGCTTTGGCTACGACGATATATCATATAAGAACATCAAGGGTGAAAAAATAGCCATGATCGGTGTAAATGCCCTGCCGTCACAGGGTAAGAAGGATTCCTATGTCAAACAGCTGATCAGAAAAGCAAAGAAGAAAAAACCTGATCTGATAATCATCTATTTTCACTGGGGAATCGAGCAGGACGCAAGGCCGAACAGTACTCAGACAAATCTCGCGCATAAATCGATTGACTGGGGCGCTGACTTAGTGCTTGGCTCGCATCCGCACGTGCTGCAGGGCATAGAAAAGTACAAGGGCAGATATATCGTCTACAGCTTTGGGAATTTCTGCTTTGGAGGTAATTCGAATCCAGGCGATAAGGATACGATGATCTATACGCAGACTTTCACTTTTAAAAATAAGAAACTGACCGCGAAGAATGACGCAAAGGTCATTCCATGCTCAGTATCCGGTGTCAGTTATACGAATGATTTCCAGCCCCGCATTCTTTCAGGCTCTGAGAAAACCCGCGTCAGGAATAAAATAAACTCCAGAAGCAGGGGTATGCATACGAAAATAAAAGCAAATGGATCTCTGAGCTGATCGATGTCATCAAGTAAGAATTATCTGGTACAGACTATCAGCTGAAAGAGGGTAAGCTGTTCCTGCTGTATTATAAGGAGGCTGCAAAGAAGCATTTTGAAATAAACATAAGCAGCAGATATTGATGATTGAAAGAGCAGTATGTTTGGATTTAAGAACTGGGTAAAAATATCAGACTACAAAGATAAGGATGAAGTATATAAGGCAGCAGATCTCCTTAAAAATGCAGGTCTCGAAACAAAGGTATGGGCTTCTGAACCGATGCCTGTCGGCGGGTGCGGTGCACAAATGCGTCCGGCTGACTGGAGCGGGAAGAGAAATAAAGTCAAGGCAAAAATAGATATCGTGTATCATCTTGCAGTCAGTAAAGATATGGAAGAGAAGGCCCGAGAACTGCTGAACCTGGAATAAGTTAGTTAATGGATAAGCAGCAAGTAATTCTTGCTTTTTTTATGCACCTGTTGTAACTCATCCAGCTTTTTGTCATCTCACTGACCAGTGGTCTGGAGATGCATCTGACAAAAGGCATCTGCTCTGTT
>JBJELA010000162.1:0-2350 GCA_051878915.1 Candidatus Weimeria sp. | reverse complement strand
CCATCTGCCGAAACATCGGAACAGCGTCGGCGTATTTTTCTATCTCGTCCTTATCCTCTTCCTCAAGGATTTTATTCACTGAGGTGTATGTCATGCGATGGTTCGAGCAGATAACCGACTCCACTATCCTGTGGTCCTTGATCGCGCCGGTATCGTCAATCCTCATGATGCAGGACATCGCAAGTCTGTCAACTCCCTCATTCAAGGAACAGATACCGTTTGAAAGGTCTGTAGGAAGCATAGGGATCACACGGTCAGGAAGATACACTGAGGTAGAACGCTTAAGCGCCTCTTTATCCAGCGCGGAATCCTCCTTAACATAGTGCGAAACATCTGCAATATGGACTCCAAGGATATAATCCTTACCATCCATCCGAAGAGAAACGGCATCATCCAGATCCTTGGAATCCTCGCCGTCGATCGTCACCATCATGACATCACGCAGGTCCTCACGGCCCTTCATGTCAGACTTTTTTACCCTGCCACGGCCGGAAACCTTTCTGGCCTCAGCAAGGACCTCATCAGGGAAGTCCGTCGGGATGTCGTTTTCTTTTACAATTGATAAAATATCGACACCCGGAGCACCTTTGAGTCCGAGAACCTCGGTGATCTCGCCTTCAGGCTTTCTGTTCTGGCTGCCGTAATATATCAGGTGACAGACAACCTTCGAATTATCAGGCGCGCCCTTTGTCTTAAGAGCAGGGATAAAAATATCGCTGTTCAGATGCCTGTCATCCGGCACTACAAAGCCAAAGTTACTCGACTTCTCAAAAGTACCCACAACATCTTTGTAGGCATGCTCTATGATCTCAACTACCCTGGCCTCAGGCCTTCCGCCAGGCGCTGGCGCGCCGACAGGCTCGATACGCACAGTATCCTTGTGAAAGGCCATCTGCGTGTACTTCTCAGGAATGAAGAAATCCTCGTCATAGCCCTCAACGGTAACGAATCCGAATCCCTTTGTATTGCTTGAAAAAATACCCGTCAGGTATTTATCCTCTCCTGAAACAGGCTCACTATTAATTTTTTCAGAAGGATAAACCGGAACCTCTCTCTTCTGTAACAGAATCCTGTATGTGCCGTCAGAATCCTTTGAGATCTTCTTCTCAGCCACAAGAGACGAGAGAGCTTCCTTAAGCTCACTGTCGTCATCAAGCAGAAGAAGGTTCTTAAGCTCATCCTTTGTCATCGGCAGATAGGAAGGATCCTGCATCAGCTGATACAGGGCGGCCTTCTGATCTGTCCATCTTTCTTTCTTAGTCATCTCTTCTTAAACCATAAAAGGCCACCGCCGAAGCGATGACCTTTCTCTCTTAAAGTGAAAATGTATTCGTGTTTAACAATAAAGCTAAAACGAAAAACGCAATAACAAGAACAGTAGTAACCTTTACTATAACGCCCTCTTTAGAACGTCCCTTGTTCTTGCTCCAGTATGTATCAAGACTCTGTCCGCTTAATGAACCTAAGCCGGCATCCTCTCCCTCCTGCATCATGATAACGATGGTCAGGACAATGGAAACGATGATGAACAGTGCCATGAGAAAATACTTTAAAGCTGTCATCGTATATAAACCTCCGATAAATTATAGTCATGCGTAAGTCACAACTAAGATATTATACTATACAAGACTATGATTTGCAAGTTTTATTTCACTTGTTTTTAAAATATGCATCGATTCCCTTTGCAGCAGCTTTACCAGCGCCCATAGCAAGGATAACTGTAGCAGCGCCTGTAACGGCGTCTCCGCCAGCATAGACAGCTGTTTTTGAGGTCTCGCCATTCTCTTCCTTTGCGATGATGCAGCCCTTCTGGTTTGTATCAAGGCCTTTTGTAGTAGAAGCGATAAGAGGGTTTGGAGAGGTTCCGAGAGCCATGATCACTGTATCGCACTCGATCTCGTATTCACTGCCCTCGATCGGTACAGGTCTCCTGCGTCCTGAAGCGTCAGGCTCGCCAAGCTCCATCTTTATGACACGGATTCCTCTTACCCAGCCCTTGTCATCTGCAAGGATCTCAACAGGATTCTGAAGAAGGTCAAAATGAATGCCCTCCTCCTTGGCGTGATGAACCTCTTCTGCTCTCGCAGGAAGCTCCTTCTCACTACGTCTGTAAACGATATGAACCTCAGCGCCAAGACGAAGCGAAGTACGCGCAGCGTCCATTGCGACGTTACCACCGCCGACTACGACAACCTTTTTGCCGTGGAAAATAGGGGTGTCTCCATCCTCATAAGCCTTCATCAGGTTAGATCTCGTCAGAACCTCGTTTGCTGAGAATACGCCGTTTGACTGCTCACCAGGGATTCCGATGAATCTCGGGAGACCGGCACCAGAACCGATAAATACTGCC
>JBJELA010000161.1:0-2365 GCA_051878915.1 Candidatus Weimeria sp. | reverse complement strand
ACTGCAGACCGCAATTGTGCCTCATCTGGGGTTGAATACCAATCCGAATCTCATGCTTATCCTTGTTTCGATGATGGGATTTATGAGAGGCAGAAAGGCAGGAGCCTTTACCGGACTTGTGGCAGGACTTATGCTTGACCTCTTCTCGGGGCTTCTTTTTGGTACTTATTCACTGATCTATATGCTGCTCGGATACCTGAATGGTTTTTTCAGAAAAATATATTTCGGCGACAGTATAAGACTTCCGGTAATTCTTACCGCGGCCACAGACCTTATCTATGGATTCATGATCTACGGGGTGTTTTTCTTATTAAATGGAAAAACTGATGTCTGGTACTACTTCTTTAACGTAATGGTACCGGAGATGGTCATAACTGTCATCTGTGCCCTGGTTCTATATTTCCCGGTTTACCATCTGAATAATTTCTTGGACAGTATCCGCAACAGGAGGGAACGCAGAATTGCTTGACGAAATTAAAGCCTTATTCAGACGCATATTCGCGACAAGGAAGTCAGTCCTTTATGCCCTGTTTTCGCTTTTTATGATAATACTTATCTGCAGGCTTTTTTATCTGCAGGTTATCCGCGGCTCTGATTACCGTTCGAACTATAACCTGAAGATCGAGCGTACCGAGCCTATCAATGCAGCCCGTGGCAATATCTATGACAGAAACGGAAAGCTTCTCGCATATAACGACCTGGCTTACACAGTAACTCTTACGGATGCTGTCGAATACAAGGACCAGGACGATCACTACAAAAAGCTCAATGCTGTTATAGCAAAGCTTATCACGAATATCGAAAAAAATGGCGACACCATTGATCTTGATTTCGGTATAGTGCGTGATAACGATGGCAAGCTTTCGTTCAGGGATTCGGGCAGCGCGGTTGACCGTTTCAGGGCTGATGTGTTCGGCGCCGCCAGAGTAAGTGATCTGAACTATGACAGCAAGCTCAAATACAATAAGGCTGAGGCTACCCCGAAGCAGATCATGGCATACCTCTACAGTTCGAAGATGTTCTCCATATCATCTAAGTACAGTGATGAGATGCGCTTCAAAATCGCCGTGGTCAGGTACAAGCTGTGGCTGAACCGTTACCAGCAGTATGTCGTAACGCCTATTGCGTACGATGTCTCAGACGAGACAGTAGTCTATGTAAAGGAAAATTCCGATATCCTTCCGGGAGCTGATATAAGGGACGATACAGTCCGGAAATACACTGATCCCGACGCGTTTGCGTCAATCATCGGATATACAGGAACCATCTCATCTGAAGAGTACGAGGAAAAGTCAAAGACTGATGATACGGTAACGATTAACGACCAGGTAGGTAAGTCCGGTATTGAGAAGGTCATGGAAAAATACTTAGCCGGCAAGAAGGGCTACAGGAAGATCTACGCCAATTCACAGGGAAAGGCGCTTTCTGTTACTGAAGAAAAGAAACCGGTTTCAGGTGACAATGTCTACCTCTCAATAGATAAGGATCTTCAGGAGAAGACATATACCCTGCTTGAAAAAGAGATAGCTGGAATCCTGTACTCGAAGATCGTAAATACGAAGACCTACACACTGCCTGAAAGCGGCTCGGGAGCAAATATTGTGGTGCCGGTCTACGACGTCTATTATTCATTCATTAAAAATGACCTGATAGACATAGATGAGCTGGCGGAGAGCTCGGCCACTGATACTGAGCACAAGGTAAGCGACGCCTTCATTGCGCACCAGGAAAAGTCCATCTCCTATTTAAAGGATAACATCCTTTCATCGAAGGCATCAGCCTACAAGGATTTAAGTGATGAAGGGCAGGAATACGCTACATACATAGTAAAGACCTTAAGAGAGGATGATATTTTAAGTGATAAGTCAAAATCAGAGGATGATCCTTACTACAAGAAGTGGTCGTCTGAGAAGATTTCGGTTTATACATATCTGAAATACTGCCTTTCAAAGGGCTGGATCGACTACACGAAGTTTACGACGAACGATACCTTTGTCGATTCATCTGAGCTGTATAAGGATCTTTGTGATTACATCTTAAACGATGTAGTGAAAAATGACGACTTCAAAAAAATCGTATTCCACTACGCTATACTTAACGATGAGATCAGCGGCTCGAGCCTCTGCGCCATCCTCTATGATCAGGGTGTCCTAAAGAAGGATGATACTACAAGAAACGCTCTTTTAAACGGGAGCATTTCAGCATTCTCGTTTGTAAAGACAAAGATCAAGAAGCTCGAACTTACGCCTGGAATGCTCGGACTCGAGCCTTCAAGCGGTTCCTCAGTCGTAATGAACGCGAAGACCGGAGAGATTCTTGCACTTGTTTCTTATCCGGGGTATGATAATAACAAGCTCGCGAATAC
>JBJELA010000160.1:0-11653 GCA_051878915.1 Candidatus Weimeria sp. | reverse complement strand
AGAGCAGGACCTTTCCGGTCTCATCGAGACAGACGTTCTTCTTCGAGCCAAGCTCATCAAAGACTCTGTAAGCCAGTCTCTCGAACGAAAGCACATCGACATTTATGATGCTCTTCCTCGGACTCAGAAACACAAGGATCCTCTGAGTCTGCATAGAGTACTGCAGCGGTACCAGGATCAGATAGTGCTTCCTCGGATTCTTCCGCGCCTCTTTCAGGATTTTCTTATAAATAAAAGTGGATTTCCCGGCCCCCGATGGACCGGCGATGATCTGAAGGTTCATATACGCCTCTCCCTTCGTGTCTCATTTTCGAATGCCTGTTTATGTTATAACACGGGTAGAGAGATCTGTAAAGGGAGAAAAATGGACAACCGCTGTCAGACCAGATCTTCTGGTTTGTAACTATACATGCAGATTCAGATGCACACTTTACGACTTCCCGGTAACCTTTTCAACTATCTCAGCCAACCTTTTGCACATAGCCTGCAATTCCGCATTCTGCGAGCGAAGCATCTGATTTTCATCCTGAACGGATCTCCAGCTTGAGGTTATTCTTTTTATCATATCAGAGAGCCTCGTGTCAGTCAGAGCACTGTGCATAAAGTCATAGAGCAGAGTCCCGTAACCATCGTAGAGCGCTGCGATATCCCACCATATCAGCTCTGCCTCGTAGTGATCACCGGCATTATTCCACGGTTTCGGCCCGGGAAAGTGCACAACAGAGATATCAGTATCATAGATATTTCCGCTTGTCACTCCTCTTAAGGCAGCATTTTTTGCATAAAAATTATACCGCTTCCAGTCGATGACCTTCGTCTCATCATAGTTTACATAATTCAGAAGGTCCTGATCCGGCGCTGATACCTGATAGTCCCAGTCCGCAAGCGCCTTCATGTAATCGCTGAAGCTGTGCTTTTCCCGCATACCATTCATATCAAAAAGAAGCGTACCCGAATTAAAATACCGATGTCCCTCAGAAAAAAGCGGCAGAAGCATCTTCTTCTGCATAGGGCTCATCTGATCCGTATCCTGATCCGCTCCTGAACAGGCACAGAGCAGATTACCATCCAGATCAGAATTATAAAGGCCTGACAGCGAGTGGACCACAACCATATCACAGTCCAGATAGAGGACTCTGTCGATATTCTTCGGGAGGATCTCCGTAAACATCAGCCTGAAATAGATCTCAGCTGTCCAGTTTTTCGTAACCGGTGCCTCATCAGGGATAAGCGATGCATCAACCCTGACCAGATGAATCCTTATCTCCGGAAGCTCTTCTACCGCCGAAAGCTTTCTCCTCAGATCGTCGCTCAGATGCTCTTTCGCATACTCCATGGAGTTCTGTATTTTCGACAGATCACTATCATCCAGATCACCCGATACCAGAAAAAAATCCAGATCACAAGTCTCATGGATATAGATAGATATCATAGTGACGGTGGCGTATGGGATATATTTTTTATTCAGACATAATGCTATATTCATATTTTTAAAAAATAAAAGTCAGTGTGATATTTAATCTTAACATCATCTGCCATCATCAATGCGATCAAAAACTGTTTTCTATTAAAGGGATTCTATCATATGAACTCTGATTTTTAAAGGATTATATCAAAATAATTTTAATAAAGCAGATTGCATTCCATATAAAAAAGTGTGATAATTGAAACAGATTAAAACAGCAGATACACGAAGCAGTATTACTATATTCAGTTATCCGAGGGAGTATATATCATGAAAAAAGCCTTATTTATCACCCATATGCTTGAAAGAAATGGTGCTCCTATCGTACTGCTTCATCTGATAGATATGCTCCTGAAAAAGGGATACCAGGCAGATGTGATCTCGATGTATGACGGCCCTTTAAAGGAGGATCTGGCATCAAGAGGCATAACAGTAACAATCATCGAAAATCCAACCGCGAATTTTTATGATACAAAAAAGAAGCTTGAAAAATATGACCTCGTAGTCGCGAATACCCTCATCACTATTCCATTTGTTCTCATGATGCACGGTACAGAAGTCCCGACACTCTGGTGGATTCATGAGGGCAGATCTTTTTTTGAAAAGTATAAGGGAGTTTTGTCTGGAATTAAAGATTTTTCCTCAAATATCCGTATCCTCTCAGTAAGTCCATCAGTCAAAAAGCTTGTAAAGGAATACATCGGAACTGACTCAGACCTTATCCCATTTGCCGTTCCTGAAGTCACACTATCGGATTCATTAAAAAATGAAGCCAGTGCCGCATGGAATTTTCCAGAAACTGATAGTAGTAAAAAGACTCTGAATCTTATCCTTGTCGGGCCTTTTTCTTATATGAAAGGACAGGATATTTTTGCAGATTCACTAAATGAACTACCAGATGAAACAGCTGAAAGACTGAATATTATTTTCTGCTGCGGTTCAAATCAGCATGATGATGAGGTAGTTGAAAAAGTAAACGCGCTTTCAGGCTTTACCTCTGTAAAAATTTACAACTCACTTCCTCACGACAAAATGATCTCTCTGATATCAGCTGCCGATTTTCTTGTGGTAAACTCTCGTCAGGAGCCAATGCCGACTGTAGCCGCAGAAGCATGGATGGCAGGTACTCCCGCTGTACTATCTGATGCCTGCGGTATCGGATACTATGCAGTTGAGGAAATGAGGAAACTGATATATCACACAGGAAATACAGAAGAACTGGCTTCAATGATTATAAAATGCCTTGAAATAAAGGGTTCTGACACATACGATAAACTGGTCGCCTCAGGGAGAGAGATCTACGATCAGAACTTCACACCAGCTGTATTTGAGAAAAATATCATGAATGAAATCACTCAGGCATCCGGCACAGATAAAAAAGCATATAAAGGAAAGCTCATCTGCATGGTCGGCGTCTATGATATCCTTGACATTTTCATGTATGAGATGATAAAGGAATTCAAAGCACTTGGATATGAGATTTTTCTTTTTGATACCAGCAGAATGCAGGAATGCTTAAGCCATTTAGAGCCATTTCTCAGCACCCATGTAAAGGCTGTCATTACCTTTAATAATCTTGGTTTTAATATGGAGCTGATTCCCGGACATAACCTGTGGGAACAGCTTGGAATACCAGTCATAAATATCCTTATGGACCACCCATTCTGCCACAGAAAAGCCTTAGACGCCGCTCCATCCAATGCTGTCGTTCTCTGCCCTGATATGAATCATATGAAGTATCTCGAGCGTTTTTATCCAGAGATACAGACAGTTGGTTTTCTGCCACATGGCGGCAAGCTGACAGAGGGCGATAAAAAGCCGATTTCGGACCGAAAAATCGATTTTCTATACGCCGGCAACCTGTCCAGGGCATTCATAGACCAGTATAAACCGGATTTCTCAAAGTATGACTTTGATGCGGAATCTGTGGCACATGACGCATTGGATGAACTGATAAGCGACTTTAACGAAACCACAGAATATGCCATAGAACATCAGCTGATCCTTCGTGGTATTCACCTGTCTGATAATGAGCTGAAGGATTTCATCGCAGATATGCGCTATGTAGATATGCTTGCTGTATCGCACTACAGAGAAAAAACAGTACGTGTAATGGCAGAAGCAGGCTTTAATATCACTCTCTATGGAAGCGGCTGGGAGGTCTGTGACTGGATAAAACAGACTCCAAATCTGGATTTTCGAGGAAGAGTAAGTGCCTACGACATAGTAGATATGATGCAGGATACAAAGATAGTCCTATCGACAATGACCTGGTTTAAAGACGGTACCCATGACAGGGTTTACAATGGAATGCTTGCAGGAGCTCTGGCTGTTACAGACGCATCCTCGTACATGCTGTCTAACTATAACGGACGTGAAGATATTGAATCTGATGGACTCTTTAAGAAAATGCCTGAAGAAATCAGTCAGGAACTCGTGATCTTCAAACTGGATGAGATTGATAAACTGCCGGATAGAATAAGACGTCTCATGTCCCACCCTGATCTGATGCAGCAGATTGCTATAAACGGCAGGAAAAGAGCACTCCGAACTGACACCTGGCAGTGCAGAGCCGATGAGCTGGACAGAGATCTGCTCGAATTTTTCTAAAGAGAAAAATTATCATCAGATAGTAAGAAGGAACTAAAAGAGGCAGGTGTTGCATATGAAAAGCAAAACAGAAAATCTAATCATAAATAACGAATACCTGGACAGCATCTATTTTTCAGTAATAAATGATATCATGCCTGATACGCTTCTCGACATCGGAATGTATCTGAAAAGAACCGGCTCTGTCAGCAGATCAGCTGGCGGTTCAGAAATAAAAGGACAGGTGACCATTGACGGCGTGGATGTGATGCCTGACATAAAGTGCGGCATATATCAGGTGATTTATGACCATATCATAAGCATAGATGATTTTATTTCAGAGGTAACCTCAGGAGCCTTCGATAAGAAGTACGATCTGGCAATAGCATTCGATCTCTGCGAATTTATCAATGACTACCAGTCAGAAATCATCATTTCATCCCTTATAAAAAACTGCAGAAGCATTCTGCTGGATAAGGCCTCCTTTGAAAAAGCACTTGAATACACACCTTCAAAGGAATTCCAGATAGTCTCCAACAACGGAGCGGAAGCATATCTGATCTACTGAATGAAATCATACCGAGGCATTGACTATGGATACACGTATTTACGAAATCACACACAAAGAGTTTCCAAAACCTGATCTTCCGGAATATATCAGGCTTCAGGCTGGTGCTGCCCTGCATGAGGACTTAGGCTATGTGCCTGATAACATTGGGGATAACATCTCAGAAAAAAATCCAAACTACTGCGAGCTTACCGGTATCTACTGGCTCTGGAAAAATGTCAGCTGTGACATAATAGGTATCTGTCATTACAGAAGATATTTTTTCTATAACGGGGATTTTTTAAGAAAAGAAGATATAGAATCCATACTTAAGGATTACGATGTAATCCTTCCGAGATCCTATCATATAGAGTCGGCCTCAGTCTACGATTTCTATAAAGAGTATCATCACATAGAGGACCTGGATACTGTAAGAGAAATTATCTCGGAATTATATCCGGATTATCTCGATTCCTTTGATCTGTGCATGAGAACCGGCCTTATTAATCCTCTGAATATGCTCGTGGCAGGAAAAACCACCTTTGACAGATACTGCGAATGGCTTTTTTCAATACTTTCAGAAGCAGAAAAAAAAATTGATATCTCAGGCTATGATGAATACCAGTCGAGAATTTTTGGTTTTCTCGCTGAACGGCTGACAAAGGTATTTTTCATCCATAACTCCTACAGAATAAAGGAATGCGAAATAATCCAGTCAAGCCCTTCAGAAATTGAAAACTCTTTACTTGTCTCAGACCTGAAAAAGAAACAGGTAGCGGCGATACTATCTGATATCAACAGAGCCTTCCTTAATGGCAGTTTCCATGACCTGGTTGACAGCCGTCCAATGGACATCGACTTCCATGGCAAAACTCCGGTATGGTTCTGCTGGTGGCAGGGGATGGAAAGCGCCCCTGATATAGTTAAAATCTGTTTAAGCAGTATTCTCGATCATCTGCCGTCTGATAAGGCTGAACTGCATTTCATATCGATCGATAATGTCGGGCAGTATATAAATCTGCCTGACTGGGTTGTAAAGAGGTTCTCAGAAGGAAAGATCTCACTCTCACACCTCTCCCATATACTCAGAGCAGGCCTTCTATACAGATACGGCGGCCTCTGGCTCGACGCAGACTGTTACATGGCAGGACCGTTCGATGAAAAGTTCTGGGATTCAGAAGAATTCTATTCACCACGGTCAGAAGGCATCGTAAGACGCTATGATATAGCAAGAGGCAGATGGACATCGGCCGTCATCAAGGGAGCTCCTTTAAATGACATATTCAGATATCTGCTGAATGGCCTCTACCAGTACTGGCAGATCATGGACCAACTGACAGATGACGCTGTCCCTGGCATGATAATGAGCGAAGCCTGTGACACAATCCCATGGATAAGAAAACAGACAGAGCGCTGCCCGGTCTCACAGCCTCACATCAACACCTTGAGGACTATGCTGAATGATCCATTCGATCAGAAAAAATGGCAGGATATGATAAAGGACACAAACATCTTCAGGCTCTCATATAAAGAGAAGTATCGGACCGAAACCCTGATCGGTGATAAAACCTTTTACAGTTTTCTGATCAGTCCTGATGATCGGATACGTTGATAAGAGCATTCCTGATGATATCGGCCATCGCTGTTATTTTTTTTAAAATGACAGGGGAATGCCTGTGATCAGTGTACCCGTCATACTCCTTTAAGAACTCGATCCTGTCAGAAATCTGCTGCAGAGTATTTGATGAATCCTGTCCCTCCGCCACCGTAAGACCGTCAGAATTTCTGAAATTATAAACACTCATGACCTCCGGAAGGGCGTACACCTGACCACAGTCCATAGCATTGCAAAGTTCTATATAGTCTCCGAATATCCGGAATCTCCTCTCGAAATCCCGTCTCCCAAAAAACTGCTTCCTGAACAGATATGATGAAGTATGTACCTTCCAGTCCATGAACACTTCATCTTCACTCATCTGATGAACGTCATTCCAGTTATTGAAGAGCTTGTCCGGTTCAGATCCACTTAGATCATGCACTATTGTATTGTGACAGACCAGTGAGCATTCCGGATGTTCTTCCATAAAATCGGCCTGCTTCTGAAGCTTGTGCTCATCGCACCAGTAATCATCACCCTCGCAAAGAGCAATATACCGTCCATGTACCAGAGGGACCATAATATCATCATAGATATCAGCACCCTTTGAATATACATTTTCGGACTCTGTGACTACTGTAAAAATATCCGGATATTTTTTCTCATAATCGAGAATAATCTCCAGCGTTCCATCTGTCGAGCAGTCGTCATGGATCAGCACTTCATACCGGAAATCGGCCTGCTGCATCACAAAACCATCGAGACAGCGGGCAATGTATTTTTTCTGATTGTAGGCAGTGCAGATAACACTGACCAGAATATCATCTGTTTTATCCATATCTGTTTTTCTAAAAAATAAATCAGGCTGACCCCTGATCACATCTTCCCAATAAATCTGAAATACTCCTGCTGGCTCTGACATTTTAGAAATAAACGCGGCTCCGATATCTATCTCAGATACCTTTCCGGAATATTCGTTATCAGATCAGTAACTCCCGATTCTCCATAGATGCGCTGATCATATGATAACACATTTCTGGAGTCATTGGTAAAAAACGGTTCTTCACCATTCCATGCTCTGATTGGCAGGTTCTGCTTATCTTCCGGAAGTGAGGTAGTAAGTCCTCCAACCCATGGATGAAGAGCATCTGCCTCTATTGGTGTACCATCGTTTCTATAGAGGCAATCATCTATACTCGAAGCCAGCATACCAATCTTACAGGTCGGATCAAGTCGCTTCATCAGCTCTATCGAATCAGCCAGGAACGAAGAGTAGACCACGTATTTTTCCAGCCCGTGCTTTCTTACGAGGTCGAGTGTCTTCTGCTCTATCCCCTCGTATCGGATCACACTGGTCTTCAACTCGACATTTATCAGAAAACCATTGTTTTTACAGAACGGCTCCATCAGAGACAGAAATTCATCGAAGGTCGGTATAGTCAGATATTCTTTATCCGAATACCTACTGTCTATGTCTGCAAATGCTTCGTCTATATAAACCTGATTACCGTGATTCTCATTAACTGGCGGGATAGAATAATCATATTTACGTCTGTTATCTATCTTCAGCTGCTTGAGTTCAGAAAGAGTAAACGAGTTTAAAAGCCTGTCTCCGCCATCTGTGACACGCTTGACATTTTCATCATGAAAAACTACGACCTCTCCATCCTTTGTCAGCTGCACATCCATCTCACATCCAGTGATTCCCGGAATCCTCGCACAGGCCTCAAAAGCAGGCAGAGTATTCTCAGGGTATCTGTAACAGCAGCCTCTATGGCCCCAGATTCTTACATCTTCTTTTTTGATTTTTACAGGAGACAGTTTCCGATCGGATAAAAATCTTTCCATCACAGACGCAGTAGCAATGGAGACATCTCTGTATGACCTGATAATGCCTGCTGCCTCTTCACTCTTCATGCATGCATCCCTGAAAAACCATGTCTCATACTGCATGCCAGTTCCGCTATACTCGAAATCATACTGTTCGATCTGATTCGGATCTTCATGATGAATCTCGACTCTCTTTGTCAGCCACCATGGCGCAGGCACAAAAGCATATCCCTTTGAACCACTTACAGTAAGAGAACCGTCACTTTTTATCGCGAGTCCAGTCTTTGCCCTGGCAGATGATTTCTCTGTTCTTCTAAAACGGGAAGCACCATCAGGATTTTCTCCTGAAAAATTAAAATACGCCTTAGTGAAAGTATCAACCCCGTTTGGTCCATCAGTATGATCAAAACGAACTTCATTAAAATCAGTGCCTAAGATTCTAAAAATCGCAAGAAGCGGATAGGTTCCAAGCTCAGTAAAAGATCCCGCAATTTCCCTGTTCCAGTATTCGCGAAGATTGGAAGGCGTAAGGCGCGTAAATGCCGCCTCCACCTCTGAAACTCTTCCTATCGCACCAGACTCTATCAGTTTATTTAGCCCTAAAAATCCCATACAGTAGGCAGTCTTTACCGCCTCCATCAGGACAAGGCCTTTGCTGTCTGCCAGCGCAAACAGATCCTTAGCCTCATCACCCGAAAGAGTCATAGGCTTCTCACAGAGCACATTTTTTCCGGCTTCAAGCGCTTTTCTGATATATGCGCTGTGAGTCTCATGTGGAGTTGCTATATACACTGCATCGCATATGCCAAAAAAGCTATCGAGATCATCATCAAAAGAACCGATGCCATGCACCTTTGCAAATCTTTCCGCACTCAATAGATGCGGATTATAAACTGCAGTTACGCAGACACCCTCAACCTTTGTGTCCACAAACCGGCTGGCAATCCTGCCAGAACCGATGATTCCGATATTTAAAATATTTTTTATATCCACAGCATTTTTCTCCCTGAACCTCACATTTTTCCTATAAACTTAAAATATTCCATCTGACTTTGATAGAATGGATACCCGTGCCCTGAAGTCCCCCTGACCGCAGTGTGCCAGTCACCATACTGTGTAGTAAGTATATATTCATAACCTGATGGAGCAGTTACAAAAATGTTCTCAAATGGAAGCTCAACCGTGCTTTCATACCATTCAGGCTTTCTGAATGAACGAGAACAATCATCACCAAAAATAACCATATGAGGATAGAAATTAATAAACCCTGCATCTTCTTCTCTACAGCCTGAAGCGACATTATCAGTGATTCTCATCAACTGCATGAAAAGCGAACTTGTTTCGTCAAAACCAATACCAAGATATTTCCCATACTGTGATAATTCTTTAATAAAATCTTCCAGGTGCTTTACTAACTCGCCTGAAATACTGGCATTTTCTGAATCATGCTTTAACACGTTCAACGTGTTTTTTTCTATTTCAGATAAGGTCACATCATATGGTTCTGAAAAAACAGCTTCCATCTGTCCTGTCAGATGATATCCCATTGTATAAACGAGTCTCTGAAGCTTCTGTCGATTTTCATCCTTCGGGATAAAATCCAGAGGATACAGGTCGATTCCGATAAGAAAGGGGCATCCATAAAAATCTCTGATACGATCTTCGTCCCATGTAAGTTTTTTCTCTCTTGAATTCGTTATGACAGAATGAAACTGAGTAAATGTCTGCTGGGTATAGATGCTCTTTACTCTGAATGGTGCCGGCAGCTGCGAAGATACCTCTAAAAATTTCATGTAGTCATCCCGCATCATAGCTATATCTATATCATCATCCCAGGGAATAAAACCTTTATGCCTTGCAGCACCCAGAAGCGTTCCGAAAGCAGCATAACAGGTGATTCCGTATTTCTCACAAAAAGTCTGAATAGCATCAAGTGTCTTAAGCTCTGCAGCCCATGTGGATTTCATCAATGAAGATACAGTAAAACCGTTCCTTACCTCTTCTTTTAAAAAATCATCTGAAATATCAAACATTTAGTTTTATACCCATTATAAAACAGTATTATTCTTATTTTATATTCAAAATATCATTTTAGTTTATCATCCAGATATTCTTTTTGTTTTAAGAATACTGGGTAATCATGAGATGACAGGCCCTGTTTCATTGTCATGTAATCTCCATAATGCCTTGTAAGTACTGCATCATATCCTACCGGGACAGGAATCTCTATAAACTCAAACGGCTGATATACCACTGATTCAAAACATTCTCTTGGGATAGAAAAATCCGCGCTTACATTCCCATAAAATCTTTTATACAGAGTGCCTGCCCTGCTGCATCCATCATTTGCGCCATACATAGCTATTATAGAATCTCCAAGCGCATAAAGCTGACGAATGACATTTTTTGAAATATCTATTTCGACACCCATTGTCTGATTTATTTTTTTAATGATTGATACCCTGTCTTCTACTGAAAAGCCCTTCTGCTGCCATGCCATCAGAGCCACAACTGCCAGATACAGAAGTGAAGTCTGCAGATTCTGAGACTCTGGATCATCAGGCATCCAGTCTATCGGGCAGATATCTATACTGGAGATATATGGACAACCGCAGAAATAATCAAGATCTATCCTTCCCAGATCTGAAAATGAATTCCCATTCGAAATTTCAGGAAAAATCTTCAGCCTGTCAGAATTCCAGAAAGATCTGAAATAGAGCTTATCGGGCAATTCACTTGAAACAACCTGCAAAAATCTGTCATAGTCCTCTCTTAAAAATGCCAGATCTATATCATCATCCCAGGGAACAAATCCCTTGTGCCTTATGGCTCCAAGCAGTGTCCCGTAATACGCAAAATACTTTATATGATGCTTCTGACAGATGTCATCGATCACTGATAAAATCCTAAGCTCAGAAGCCCAGTAATGCTTCATCTCCGAAGTGATCAAAAAATCGTTTCTAATCTCTTCTCTATAAAAATCCTCTGGAATCTCTAGTTTCATTCACTTCTCCTAAAAAAATAATCAATCAGGCATCAAATCTCTACCTGACGTCACTCATACCTCTCGATATTCCAGGTCATATACATCGGCAGGTTTATCGTTCGGGTGTTTTCACAAAGGTTCTCCGCGATATTTTTACGGGAAATTTTAAAGCCGGTCTGCGGAGAATATTTTTTGCAGAACATCCTATAGCTCTTAGCCTGGGTATTGTCAGCAGCTTTTAATTCTCAGCCATCGCTCCCTTATATCTGATAAAGCTCCCGCTGCCATTTAAAATAGTCTTCGGGGACAAACCGGACCGAACACGCAAAAGTCATAGGAGTTTTGCAAAAATCACTGCAAAAGTCATAGGAGTTTTTCAATATCGTCTGCAAAAAGCATAGATAAATGTCCTTTATCCATTTTTAAAGAAATGTTACATCTCGTCAAGTTTCTTTGAGAAATAATGTCCTATCGCTGCTATCATATGCAGTGCTTCTGGCCTCAGCTCCTCCGGAAATGAAGTAAGCACCGGCGCTGTCTCGAAGTTTAATACCCCTTGGAAATCAGCCTTCTTCAGTGCACGAAGAAAACCATCCCAGTCTGTAGAAGGCTTGTTTTCTCTTGTTTTTGTAAAAGTAA
>JBJELA010000159.1:0-2382 GCA_051878915.1 Candidatus Weimeria sp. | reverse complement strand
ATCGAGAACGCCGCCCTTGGCTCTCTCCTGCTTCTGGAGCTCCTGAAGCTTTCCCCAGAGCCTGTTCGTGCGGTCAGTAGGTCCCTCCAGGAAACTCTCATCTCCATCATACGGAGTGTAGTTCTTCTGGATGAAATCACGGACATTAATGTCATCATTCCAATGACCTGGCTTAAAGCCTTCCCATGCATCAAAATTTGTCATTTCGACCTCCATTAGTTGTTTGGTGTGTAAAGGAATGTAGAAAATGATTTGTTAGGCGCGGCTGATTTGTTAGCTCATCCTAACCATCATGTAGATATGATAACCTATATCTTCCCATTTCGTCAATTACAAATCCAACATTTTTATCTTGTATAAGAAAAAAGACATAAAGTTTTTAGAAAAGGCTCATCTGCTCAAAGCTTCCTTCATCTGCAACTCTCACGTTCGATACCATCATACTCTCTGCCGCGCATCCTCTCTCATGCTCTGCCTTCAGATAAGACAATCCATTTCGCAGGCTCGACGGATACAGATTCAGGACATATATATTGTCAAATCTGTTATAGATTGACTCGCCGCCCAGACCGCTCAGGCAGATCAGCTGGGTATTCGTCTTTTTTGCAAAGTCCATAAGAGGCACGAGGAGATGCGAGGCATTCGTCTGAGCAAATGGATTGTCCATTATAAGTACCTTGCTCTGACTTCTGTCTGCAAAGATGTCACTGTCATTTCTGCGCAGGTAATATAGAAGACTAGACAGGATAACGAATGCCGAGAGAAAGCCCTCGCCTCCTGAGTTCTTCGCCACCTCTGACCAGGTGATCGGATACTCTCTTTCAGCCTCGATCTTGTACAGATGAACAGTCACATTGCTGATTCCGGCCACAGCATCATAGAGAGCCTTCGTAGTGATCTTTACGCCAAGATACTCCTCGATGTTTTTGTTTTCAGCCAGAAGCGAAGCACAGTGCTCTGTCACTTCCTTCACATAGTCCTTGAGGCGTGCGGTGTAAACTGCTTCGTTTGCCTCCCAGTCCGGAGTCTTTATCTGAAGCATCTTTACCGGCCGGCTTCTTACAGATATCGTAGAATTATCATCTATTTTTCCCAGATCGCTGTTTACTGATACCAGATAGTCAGAAAGCATTTCGACCAGTTCGTTCTCCTCCTTTTCCACAAGGGAGATATCCACCATGAGCTTTTCTATCAGCTGATCAAAAGATGCCGTTATTATGTCCAGCTGCTCCAGAAACCTCTCTGCTGAATCTGTAAGCGACATAAGTGTCATAAGAGGTTTCTGGAAAAAATCATCCGAAAGATCCTCAGTACGCATCACCGTGGATATCTGTCTGCCCAGGTCTTCCTTGAACTTCTGCAGGCGATCCTTCATCCTGTAGTAACCACGTCTTAAGTCTCCCTGACGTTTTACTATTTCATCAGCGTCTACCTCTGAGAGATCAGAAAGAAACTCAGAATCCTCGTTTCTTGCAAAATCCGAAAACTCTGCCATTGCAGCGAGATTCTCCTCATATACATGAGCTCTCTGCTGCGCATCTATTATCTGTTGTTCCTTTTCCTTTTTCTGATGCTTCTTCTCGCGTATCGCCTCATCAAAGTCTATCGCAGGGATCTCTGACTTCACAAGAGCCTCTTTTTCACCCGTCTCATCCTTCATCTTCCTGTAAATAGTGCGCTTTCTCTCTTCCAGCTGACCGTTCATTTTTTCCGCTGAAGCAACCAGCCCCTGCTTCTCGTCAAGCTGTCCGAGAAGCGCCTCTGACTCCTTCTCCAGGCTGATCACAGCCTCCTGTTCATAGACAGTTTCCTTCCATTCTTCGTTTGAAAAGCCATATTCAGTTGCGCTCCTGTTTAATGAATCAAGCTGTTCATTCAGTCTCTTTGTCTTCTCAGCTATCCTGTCTTCGAGCTCCTTCTCCTCGATGGCAGACTTCGCCGTGAGCGCTTCAAATCTGGCGATCAGCTCCACTGCAAGCTCATCAGGAACCGGCTCATCTGACTTCTCATACTGAAGATACTTCGACGCCTTAGAATTAATATCTGAGAGCAGAAGCTTCAGCTGTTCCTTCTTCTGATCCGCCTCCCTCAGATTTTCTTCATACTCTTCTATCAGACTGCTTATTCCTGCTATTTCGTCATCAGTCTCTTTCAGAGTCTTCTCCACCTTTTTTCTCTTTTCAGAAGTCTTTAAATACTTTTCATAATCATCCGTAAAGTCAGAAAGGTCCTCTAAAAAGCTCTGTAATGCCCTTATCTGACTGTCCTTTTCTTCAGTCTTTTTTATAATTGAGGAGATTTCCTCCCTTAGACGGGAATCTTCCTTTTTATCTTCTTCAATCCTGCGTCTTTTACTTTCTGCTTCCTCTTTTAAATCCTCTA
>JBJELA010000158.1:0-2385 GCA_051878915.1 Candidatus Weimeria sp. | reverse complement strand
CGACGCGAGTCAGGGAAGAAAGACCAAGGGCGTTATTTTTTCAACTGATGGAAGAGTGATACTTTCGGCACTGGTACCGGAGACGATTGCAGGAAGGCTTAATACAGAAAAGGACTTGGCATAATGGCACAGAAAAAAGGTCTTGTGGTAGTGCTTTCGGGATTTTCCGGAGCAGGTAAGGGAACTATTATGAAGCATCTCCTGAATAAATACCCGGGGATGTACAATCTCTCCATCTCGGCTACTACCAGAGGAAAGAGACAGGGCGAGGAAGAGGGCCGTGAGTATTTTTTCAAGACTCGTGAAGAGTTTGATCAGATGGTTGCAAATGGTGAATTCCTAGAGCACGCCACGTTTAACGGAAACTCTTATGGAACGCCCAAGTCTTATGTACAGCGGCTTATTGATGAGGGCAAGGACGTGATCCTCGAGATCGAGGTAAACGGAGCGCTTCAGGTAAAGAAGATCTTCCCTGACGCCCTGCTTTTATTTGTTACACCGCCGTCAGCCACAGAGCTTAAGAACAGGCTTGTAGGAAGAGGCACGGAGACAGCTGATGTCGTTGCCCAGAGACTTTCGATTTCTTCAAGAGAATCGCTTCTTATGCCAGAGTACGATTATCTCGTGATAAATGATCAGATCGATGAGAGTGTAGAGAGAGTTCATATGATAATCCAGAGCGCTCACTACGCTACCAAAGCAAATGCAGCACAGATTGCCGAGCTTCAGGAGGAGCTCAAGGCATTTTCGAAAGGAGAAAATTAATGATACATCCATCCTATGTGGAACTGATGAAGGTAGTAAACGAGGGAACTGATGTAGGAGAAGAGCCTGTCGTAAACAGCCGTTATTCGATAGTCTGTGCTACCGCGAAACGCGCCAGACAGATCATCGACGGCAAGGAGCCTCTTATCGACTACCATGAGAAGGACAAGCCTTTATCTATCGCCGTAAAGGAGCTCTACGAGGGTGAGCTTCGTATTTTAAACGATGACGAGGCTGCTGAGATGGCCGAGCAGGAGAAGAAGGTAAAGGAGATCATCAGAAAGCGCCGCGAGGAGGCTGAGGCTTTAGCCAGGGCTGCTGAGAAGGAAGAAAAGGAAAAGGCTGCAGAGGATTCCGCTGAGGCTGATCCTGACGCAGTTTCTGATGATGATTCCTTAGACATAGATGATGATACTGTTGATGTGGACGACTCTTCTGATGATGAGACTGATGACTCCACAACAGATGAGAGCGATTCATGAAGAAGCTTTTCTTTGTCTCATTAGGCTGTGACAAGAACTTAGTCGACGCGGAGCATATGCTTGCTCTCCTTCACGCTGATGGCTATCAGATCACAGAGGATGAGACAGAAGCCGATGTGATCATTGTAAATACCTGCTGTTTTATAGAGGACGCAGCCCAGGAGAGCGTAAATACCATCCTTGATCTGGCGGAGCTTAAAAAAACAGGAAAGCTCAAGGCGCTTATCGTAACAGGCTGTCTTGCCACCAGGTATTCAAAGGATATAGGTGTAGAGATTCCTGAGGTAGACGGCGTAGTTGGCGCAAGCTCCTATGACGAGGTAAAGGATGTGCTTGACCGCGTCTTAGCTGGTGAAGAGCACGTAGAGGATATCGAGGATACCTCGAGAACACCTGAAGACAGCGGACGAATTCTTACGACAGGCGGTCATTTTGCCTATTTAAAAATTGCCGAGGGCTGTGACAAGAACTGCTCTTACTGCATTATACCGAAGCTGCGCGGCCACTACAGGTCTTTCCCTATGGAAAAGCTTTTATCTGAGGCCGCCTCGCTGGTGGCACAGGGAGTAAGAGAGCTTATACTTGTAGCCCAGGAGACAACTCTCTATGGTACTGACATCTACGGCCACAAGGCGCTGCCAGAGCTTTTGAGAAAGCTTTCTGAGATCAAGGGACTTGCATGGATAAGACTTCTCTATGCTTATCCTGAGGAGATCGATGACGCTCTGATAGAGGAGATG
Organism: Candidatus Weimeria sp.; assembly: GCA_051878915.1. Lineage (GTDB taxonomy): Bacteria > Bacillota > Clostridia > Lachnospirales > Lachnospiraceae > Weimeria. Next base: position 398 of record JBJELA010000158.1, on the reverse strand, counting down.
GCAGAAAACCCAAAGGTCTGTCACTATATAGATATGCCAATCCAGCACTCGAACGATTATATCCTCGGACGGATGGGAAGACGGACAAAGAGAGCTGACATAGTTTCTGTAATAAACCGTCTCAGGGAAAGGATCCCTGATATCTGTATCAGGACAACGCTTATCTGCGGCTTTCCGGGAGAGACTGAGGAGATGCATCAGGATCAGGTAAGCTTTATCAGGGAAATGAAGTTCGACAGGCTCGGTGCTTTCCCTTATTCGAGGGAAAAGGGAACTGTGGCATATGATATGCCTGACCAGGTAGCCGACGTGACAAAGCAGCTCTGGTATGATGAGATAATGCGGGTACAGCAGGAAATCACCTTTGAGAAAAATAAGGAGCTCGTCGGAAAAGAGTT
>JBJELA010000157.1:0-2385 GCA_051878915.1 Candidatus Weimeria sp. | reverse complement strand
CTTAACTTCGTGCCAACTTGGCGCGAAGTTAAATCCGTCCTCTCTCCCTGATGCTTCATGGCCTCCATCTTCATCTTATAGGCCTTTGCCCTCTCACTCGGCAGTATCTCCTCTCTCTGGAGGTTACTGTCCACCATGAGGATCGTCGCCTGGTCATCGTCCATATCCCTTACGATCACTGGCATCGTATCTTTCCCTGCCAGTTCCGAAGCACGGTGTCTCCTGTGACCTGAGATCAGTTCATAGCCACCTTCCGGGAGCGGCCTTGCGATAGCCGGGACCAGGACTCCATACTGCCTCACGCTCTCCACTGTCTTTCCCATCTGTTCATCATCCTGCACCTTGAAAGGATGGTCTTTAAACGGATGGAGCTCTGAAAGCGGTATCTCCTGTATCTTTTCAGCCTTGCTCTCCTGTCGTACTTCCTCAGTCGAGAAGATGTCATCGAAGCTGGTCAAGCTGATGTTTGCGCCTTTTCTCTGCATTATCCATCACCTCCTTTGTGAGAATCTGATAAGCCTGTGCCACCTTACCTTTCGGATCATGTAGATAGATGCTCCTTCCCTCGGCGCTTATCTCCGCTGCCCTGACTGACCTTGGTATTTCCGTGGAAAAGACCTTGATGTGGCTTCCGTAGGTTTCGCGTATCAATGCCGCTATTTCCTTCCCATAGTTCGTTCGACCGTCCACCATCGTGAGCAGGATACCCTCGATCTTCAGTTTCGGGTTGATCTGGCGCTTGACCTTGCTCACCGTCGAGAGCAGCTGCTCCAGGCCCTTGGCTGAGAGATAATTCGCCTGGACGGGTATCAGCACGTTGTCTGATGCCGCAAGTGCATTGACTGTCAGCATCCCGAGGCTAGGCATACAGTCGAGCAGGATGAAATCATAGTCCTTTTTTACTTCACCTATCAGCTGTTTCAAGATCCTCTCGCGGTTCATGGCTGTCACCAGAGCGACCTCCGTACCTGCGAGAGCGATATTCGATGGAATCAGGTCGATTCCCTCCTGATGATGGATGATCCCTGTCCCCGGCGGGATAGGCTCCTCATCCATTGCCATCCGCATCAGATCTGGCAGTGCCGGTTCTATGTCATCCGGTCTGGGGAACCCGAGTGAGATCGTGAGCGAAGCTTGCGGATCTGTATCTACCAGCAGAACTTTCTTCCCTTCCCTTGCAAGGCCGATACCCAGGTTTTCTGCAGTAGTCGTCTTCGCTGTCCCTCCCTTCTGGTTTACGATCGAGTAAATACTTGCTGTCATCAGCCTGTCTCCTCTCTGTTGTTTGGTTGTGGTGGATTATAGTGTGCCATGTCGTACCTCACCTTTGTCGTGTAGTAGCTGTCTATCGTAAGCGGGGCATTGTACAGCGTCGTAAGCAGATAAGCCTTGATATTCCTGATGTCCAGGGCATTCGCATCAAGGCTGTAGAGGACGTACTCAATATGAGACATATCGAGCTTCATGAACTGTGCCTTCACCACTCCTGCAGGCTTGTCCTCCCCTGCGCATCTGATGTATCTGGCTCTGCTCGTTATGGTATCCAGTATCAGATCAAAGATTTCCCTGAGCATTTTTCCCTTGTATCTGTTGGCAATCAGAAGGCCATCCATGTCGAGCTTTTTCCAGAGATAGCTCTCATACTTTTTGCGCTCCTCCATCAGATCGCATCCATCAGACTGTTTAGCTGTCTGTTCTGAGAACTGTCCGCTCCCGATGTCCGGGATGGATATGATATGATTGTTTTCACTCACCTCTTTATTACTATGGTTATTCTTATTACTTTGTGATTTACACAAGTCAGCAGATGTGGACATCACATTTCCGTATGTGTGTTTTTCACATTTCTCGATAATGGTCCCATCATTTTCTGAATAATGGTTTTCACATCTCAGGAGCTCCATATCCACACTATCCACATTCTCATGGTCATCATCAGCTTCCTCAGGATCCTTTTTCTCTGCCAGATCTGCTCTCTCCCTGTCATTGTGGATGCCAATATAGAAATTCAGGACATAGATAATGGATGGCTTTCCGAGCCCCCTGCGCCTCTTGATGATGAGCCCCGCTTTTTTCTCCAACTCGCTCAGGATCTTGACTGCCTTCTGGTTTCCGCAGTTGAAATCCTCCATAATATTTTCAATGGTGTAGATGATATAGACCCGATCCTTTTCATCGATCCATCTGTTCTTTATGGACAGCTGGAGCCTGTCGAGCATCAGTCCATACAGGAGCTTCGCGTCCGTACTTATGTCCCGGAATTGTTCTCCCCGTATCAAAAGCTTCGGGATCCTAAAGAAGGTGTACTGATCAGCTCCGTCTGCGCCGTAGAAATAGTCGTACTGCATTATTTCTCCTTCTTTGAACAAAAAAGACGTCTATCTG
>JBJELA010000156.1:0-11780 GCA_051878915.1 Candidatus Weimeria sp. | reverse complement strand
AAATGGAGGACCACATGGTAAAATTAAGACTCACAAGAATTGGTAAGAAGAAGACCCCGTTCTACAGAATTATCGCTGCAGAATCATCATCACCGAGAGACGGCCGTTTCATCGAGCAGATCGGTACATACGACCCTAACCAGGAGCCGGCTGCTGTAAATATCGACGCTGACCTCGCCAAGAAGTGGTTAAAGAACGGTGCCGTTCCTACAGCTACAGTAGAGCGTCTCTTAAAGAACGCCGGAATCGAGAAATAATTTTTCTTTAGATTCCCTGTCAGGGAAATGGGTGAATTAGCATGAAAGAATTATTAGAAGTGATTGCACGCGCCTTAGTCGATCATCCTGACAAAGTCGTTGTTAACGAGTCAGAGGATGAGAAGACCATAAGGCTGGTGCTTTCTGTAGACCCTTCTGATATGGGAAAGGTCATCGGAAAGCAGGGCCGTATAGCAAAGGCTATACGCACAGTAGTTAAATCCGCTGCGACTGACACGGACAAAAGAGTTTTCGTGGATATCGAGGATAAGGACTGAAAATCAAGGGCGAAGTCAGTAGACTTCGCCTGTTTACGTAGTGGCGGAAACAGGAAGTAATCGAAAGGACATATTCTTGGACAAGGATTATCTGAAGATCGGTGTTATCACATCGACTCATGGAGTTCATGGAGAGGTAAAGGTTTTTCCTACGACCGATGAACCTGACAGATTTAAGAAGCTGAAGACTGTAACTCTTTTCAAGAATGGAAAAGAGCAGACAGCTGCGATAAGATCGGTCAAATTTTTCAAAAGTCAGGTGATCCTTGGCTTTGAAGGGATCGACGACATGGACAGCGCCTATGAGCTCAGGACCTCAGAGATAAGGATTCCGCGGAGCGAGGGAATAGAATTAGGCGACGGCGAGTATTTTATCGGGGATATCATAGGCATGAAGGTGTCGGATGATACCGGAAGAGACCTTGGAAAAGTAAAAGATATTATTACAACCGCCGCGAATGACGTCTATGAGGTAAAGACTCCTGAAGGAAAATCACTTATGATACCGGCAATCCACGACTGTATTCTATCTGTCGACACCGAAGTCGGCGAGATGAAGGTTCATCTGCTTCCGGGACTGGAGGATCTCTGATGCATATATATGTGATGACGCTCTTTCCTGAAATGGTAGAAAATACCCTTCATACGAGCATTACCGGACGGGCAATGGATGACGGTTCATTAGAGCTTACCTGTGTAAATATCCGTGATTTTTCAAATGATAAGCACGGGCGGGTAGATGACTATCCGTTTGGCGGAGGCGCCGGGATGGTAATGGAGGCACAGCCGGTCTACGACTGTTACAGCTTTATCCATGAAAAGATCGGCCATGACTGCCCTGTCATAGCGATGTCTCCAAAGGGAAGGACGTTTGACCAGGGGATAGCAAAGGAGCTTTCTAAGGAATCAGAGCTTATTTTTCTCTGCGGCCACTACGAGGGCATAGACCAGAGAGTGTTAGACGAGATCGTTACAGACTATATCTCGATAGGAGACTTCGTCCTGACAGGCGGAGAGCTTGCGGCCTGCGTTATCACAGACTGCGTCGCGAGACTGCTCCCGGGAGTTCTGGGAAACGAGGAATCGGCACAGACAGAGAGCTTTGAGAATGACCTTCTCGAGTACCCGCAGTACACGAGACCGGAGGAGTGGAACGGAAAAAGGGTGCCGGAGATCCTGCTTTCAGGGAACCACAGGCTCGTAGAGGAGTGGCGCCTTGAAAAAAGCATTGAGAGGACGAGACAGCTTCGCCCGGACCTGTTCAGAAAAGCGCTGCCGGGGCTTAAGGACTCACTTTCCAACAGATTAAGGAAAAAGTTCTTGAAAAGGGAAGAAATTTGTGATAATATATCATAGTTGCTTTTATAAAGGACGGTCCGCTGGGGACGCAAGCCGAAAGAACATTAGCAGGCGGGCAGTTAACCAATCCCTATGAACGTCACACTTGGGGCAGACCTATGTTCACGAGTCTGTCAGCAGGAGGAATTCAGATGAACGCAAAGGAAATCATTGCACAGATCGAAGAAGGACAGAAGAAGGATACTATTCCTGAGTTCAGTACCGGAGATACAGTTCGTGTATCTAATAAGATCAAGGAAGGAAACCGTGAGCGTATTCAGGTTTTCGAGGGTGTTGTATTAAAGAAGCAGGGCGGTTCAAACCGTGAGACATTCACTGTCAGAAAGATTTCAAGCGGTGTTGGCGTCGAGAAGACATTCCCTCTTCACAGCCCGAATGTTGTAGCTGTAGAGGTAGTCAGAAAGGGTAAGGTTCGCAGAGCCAAGCTCAACTATCTTCGTGACCGCGTTGGTAAGGGCGCTAAGGTTAAGGAGTCTATCTGAGACTTATTTCTGCAATGTAAAGGGATGGCCGCGTTGGCGACCATCTTTTTTTCTTAAAAAGGTATTTTTATGAGAGTAATTCCAAATAAAAGGGCATTTACCAGGCCTGAGCCGACGAGCAGGACGCTCGATTTCAGAAGAAAAAGAAAGAAAACTGATTACAGAAAGATCCTTCACTTCCTGATACTTACTGCGGAGATTCTTGCAGTCGTAGCGGCAGCATATCTGGTTGTCCAGTCATTCGCGACACAGGTCACTATGACTGAGGAATCGATGGAGCCGCAGATAGGAGTTTCGGATTCACTTCTTATCAATAAGCTGGCTTATAAGTTCAAGGCGCCTGAGGCGGGAGATGTCATAGCTTTTCTCCCTTCCGGAAACCTCTCGGGCAGATATTCGATAAAGAGAGTTATCGCGGTTCCCGGGCAGACAGTCGTCATTAAGAGCGGCATAGTCTATGTGAATAACAAGGCTTATACCGCGTCCGTAGAGACGACATCCATAGATGACGCGGGACTTGCGTCAAATACCATAACCCTTGGCAAGGACGAATATTTCGTTCTCGGAGACAACAGGGATGTAAGTGAGGATTCGAGATACCAGAGCGTAGGAAATGTCCTCAGGAGTCAGATCAAGGGCAAAATCTGGTTTGACGTTACAGCTAAAAATTTCGGAGTAGTAGACTGATGAATATACAGTGGTACCCTGGGCACATGACAAAGGCTCTGCGGCAGATAAACGACGATATAAAGCTTATCGATATGGTTATCGAGCTTGCTGACGCGAGGATACCGTTATCTAGCAGAAATCCGCAGATAAAGAGCCTTACGAACGGAAAACTTCATATACTTCTTCTGAATAAAGCAGACCTGGCGGAGGATGCGGTGACTGAGGACTGGATTTCATTTTTCAGGAATGAAGGAATAATGGCACTGCCTCTAGACAGCCGTTCAAAATCATCCATCCGTACCGTAAAAGGCGTGATAGATAAGGCTTCGGGGGAAAAAAGAGCCCGTGATCTAAAGCGAGGCATAAAAAACCGCCCGGTAAGGGCGCTTATAGCTGGCATCCCGAATGTCGGCAAATCCACCCTTATCAATAATCTCGCCGGGAAAAAGAGCGCAAAGACAGGCGACAGGCCCGGAGTGACAAAGGGAAAGCAGTGGATCCATGTGAATAAGTCTCTGGATCTTCTGGACTCTCCGGGGATCCTGTGGCCTAAGTTTGATGATGAGAAAACCGGAGAGGCGTTAGCGCTTTTCGGGGCGATTTCAGATGAGGTCTTTGAAAAACAGGAGTTATCGCTTATACTGTATAGGAGAATGAGCATGCTTTATCCCGGCAGGATGGAAGAAGCCTATGGCATTGCGGAGAACCTGCCTGACGATCAGGTCCTGGACGCGATAGCTGAGTCGAGAAGGCTCTTTAAGAGCGGCGGAGTCTATGACTTGAAGAGGGCAGCCGACATCTTCTTAGATGACCTGAGGTCGGGACGGCTCGGAAAGGTGACATTTGAAAGGCCGGATTAACTACATCAGATTCACGGTAATCGTCATAGCTGTATGCTTTGTGGGGTTCTTTATAGCGCATTTCCTCGTACAGCGTACTGTGGTGCACGGAGATTCTATGGAACCGGTGCTCTCCGACGGGGACAATCTCCTCGTCGACAGGCGCGCGACTACGAGGATCAGGCGGAATGACATAATAGTATTCACCTATCTCTACGAGAAAAAGACCTATTATATCAAAAGAGTGATAGGACTTCCCGGAGAGACTGTGCAGATAACGGATTCAGGTGATATACTTATAGATGGAAAGAAGCTCGATGACACTTATGGCACTGAAAAAATAACCGATGCCGGACTCGCCAGATACCCGGTAAAGCTCGGCGCGGACGAGTATTTCGTCCTTGGAGACAACAGGAATCAGAGCGAGGACAGTCGTTTTTCAGATGTGGGGAACGTCAGGACGGAGCAGATCGTAGGCAGGGCTTTTTTCAGGTTTTTTCCATTTAACAGATCTGGACGGATATGAGCTGAATTATAAAGAAGGGAGCGGAAATGAGCGAGAAGGAAGCACAGGAGCGTGAGAGGGTAAGCAGGCTTTACGAAACAGAGGATGAGCTGCACAAAAAGGGGATCAGGTTAGTCGGAGGAACAGACGAGGCCGGAAGAGGCCCGCTGGCTGGTCCGGTCGTTGCGGCCTGCGTTATTTTAAAGCCGGATGTATTTATAGATCATCTAAATGATTCGAAGAAGCTGTCCGAAAAAAGAAGAGAGGAAGTCTTTAAAGAGATAGTTGAAAATGCCTTAAGTATCGGAGTGGGACTCTCTGACGTGGCTGAGATAGATGAGATAAACATCCTCCAGGCAGACTACAGGGCGATGAAGCGCGCGATAGCTGCCATGAAGACAAAGCCCCAGTTTGTGATAGGAGACGCTGTAGAGATTCCTGAACTGGGGATCGACCAGAAGCCGCTGGTAAAGGCGGACGCAAAGGTCGCGGCAGTAGCGGCGGCGTCAATTATCGCCAAGGTCACGAGGGACCACATAATGAAGGTCTATGACAGCGTAGTTCCTGAGTACGGCTTCGCGAAGCACAAGGCATACGGAACGAAGGCTCACTATGAGGCGATAGAGAAGTACGGAATACTTCCGATACACAGAAGGACATTTTTACAGAAGAGGATCGAATCGGGAAAGCTGAATGCCAGTGAACGCGAGGTGGCTTTCGAGAATCCGGATCTTATCATGAATGATTTTTTGAGACAATATGGGCTTCCTGACTGAGAGGTGCCGATATGGAGATAAGAAATCTCGTAAATCAGTATTATAACAATGGAGTAAGTTCTAACGCGGATCCGTCAAAGGCACAGGGTGTCGAACAGCTGACACAGGCTCTTGATGCCTTAAAAGAGGGAGCTGTCTTTGAGGGAACAGTAAACAGCATCCGCGGTTCGCAGGTACTCCTCGGCCTTTCGAGCGGACAGAATATCACGGCGCGTCTTCTTGGCGATGTGATGCTTGCAGAGGGGGAGTCGGTATTTTTTCAGGTGAAGAAAAATGACGGAAACGAGGTCATGATAAAGCCTGTCTCAGTAGGCGCGTCATCAGGAAATCCAATCATAGAAAACGCCTTAAAGAGCGCGTCTCTTCCGATCACGGATGATACGATCGCGATGGTCGATGAGATGATAAAGAACAACATGCCGATCGACTCAAAGAGTATATCAGATATGGGAAGGGAGCTTCTTTCAAATCCTGCCTCAGATCCCAAAATGGCAGTTGTTCTCAAGAATCTCGGCCTTCCTGTGGACTCTGAAACCCTTACTCAGATCAGCAATTACAAGGAAGGATCAGACTATATCGAAACAGATTTAAGCGACCTCGCGGAATCATTTTCAGATGTTATCGTGGAAAATCCTGAAAGCTTCGATACCACCTTAGATATCATCAATTCGGTATTTTCAGATGGCGAGGATGGGATTACAGAGGCCGCCTTCGCTCTGCCCGTTAGTGAAGAGGCAGCCTCAGAGGGTGAAGCTGTAAATGGTCAGCAGATAAATGCCAATGAAGGATCGCAGGCGCAAAAGACTACAGACTATGTCCCTCTTCTTCCGAGTGACGAGATAAACAGAGCGGACTATGAGAAGGGCACTGTTGGAAATACCCTGAACAGGGAGGATTTTCAGAAGATCTCTGACTTTATGAACAACAGCCCTGCATTAAAGAACAGCTTCCCCGGACTTTTCAATGAAAAGGGACAGCTTTCGCCTGAGGCTTCCACAAAGGACGTTTTCCTCGCGATGAAAGCGCTCTTTGATACCAGAGGCCCGGAGTTCATCTCCAGAAATATGAAATCCAGCGGCTTTTCTGAGCTGATAAAGTCGATGATCCAGGATAAGTACCTGCTGACACCGGAGGAGGCTGTCAGCAAGGAAAAAATAAACGACTCCTACACCAGGCTAAATGAGGATATGGCAAAGGTATCGCAGCAGGCTTCTGAAAAGCTTTCAGGGCAGATCGCAGCGAAGCTTTCTGATCTGAGCCAGCAGGTATCTTCAAATGTGAATTTCGTAAAGGAAGTAAACACGGTTTACAACTATATACAGATACCTCTTAAGCTTTCAAACCAGAACGCCACTGGTGAGCTCTATGTCTATGCTGACAAAAAGAAAAAACACTGGGATCCTGATGAGCCCGTCACAGCGTTTTTACACTTTGACCTGGAGAATTTAGGCTCTACAGATATATCAGTAAAGCTGTTAAAAAAGCAGCTTGATCTGAAATTTTCGCTTTCAGATGATGAATCCTATATGCTTATCGAGGCCAACAGTCATCTGTTAAAGGAAAAACTGGAGTCGATGGGCTACAGCTGCACGATGAAGGTGACAAATGCTGATGTGAAGAGGAGCTTTGTCGATGATTTTTTAAAGCAGGATGTAAAACAGCGAAAGTCATCAGGTGGCAGGCAGATACTCAGATATTCATTTGACGTGAGGGCATGACTATGGCGGATGAAGAGGAAAAGACAGCTGTCGCGCTCGCGTATGAGCCGGGCGATGAGGCTCCGAAGATCCTTGCTACGGGCAAGGGCGAGGTAGCTGAGAGGATAATTGACGAGGCAAAGAAAAATGATGTGCCTTTTTACAAGGACTCTGCACTGGCTGAGACGCTCTCGAAGTTAAAGCTCGGGGACGCGATACCGCCTGAGCTTTATGAGGTGGTGGCGCAGATCCTTGTCTTCGTGGACAAGATGGACAGGCTGAAATCAAAACTGGGAAAGTAGCATGAACAAGAGACTTGTCGGAAAAGAAAAAGAGGAGCTCGCGGCGGAATTCCTGACACGCCACGGATTTACGATCCTCGTGAGAAATTTCAGCTGCCGGAATGGAGAGATAGACATTATAGCGCGAGAGGGTGAGGTTCTGTGCTTTGTTGAGGTAAAGTACAGGAGCTCTCTTGATTTTGGCTATCCGGAGGAAAATGTCGACATCAGGAAACAGAAAAAGATCTGCCGGACGGCGCTTTTTTATATGACGTCTCACGGATACCAGGGCAACAGCCGTTTTGACGTGGTAAGCATCGTGCCGGATCGGATCAGGCTAATAAGGAACGCTTTTTCATACATTTATGAGTAACAATACACACGAGATAGCAGCAGTAAGGCCGGGCTCTCTTGCCGAGCGGGCGGGAATAAGGCCGGGGGATACGATACTTAAGGCTGGCGGAAAAGAATTAAGGGATATTTTTGACTATTACTACTATGAGGAGAATAGTGACCTGATCCTTCTTATCGGACACCCCGACGGTACAAGTCAGGAATATCATATCACGAAGTCGGATGACGATACGGACATCGGACTTACCTTTGAAAACGGCCTCTTAGACGAATACAGGTCCTGCGCCAACCACTGCATGTTCTGCTTTATCGACCAGATGCCGCAGGGCATGAGGGATACGCTGTATTTCAAGGACGATGACACGAGGCTTTCATTTTTACAGGGAAACTATGTGACTCTTACAAATATGTCCGACGAGGAGCTTCAGAGGGTAATAGATTACCGCCTGTCTCCGATAAATGTCTCGGTACATACGACAAATCCCGAGCTTCGTGTGAGGATGCTCGCGAACAGAAACGCGTCGCGCATAATGGAGCGCCTGAAAAAAATAGCCGACGCCGGGCTTACGATGAATACCCAGATCGTGCTCTGCAAGGGCGTAAATGACGGGGCAGAGCTTGACAGGACGATCGAGGACCTGCTTTCATTTTATCCGCAGGTCGTATCTCTTTCAGTAGTGCCTGTAGGCCTTACGAAGTTCAGAAAAGGACTCTATCATCTCGAGCCATTCGGGAAGGAGGATTCCGAAAGGGTAATCGACCAGATAGAATCCCATCAGAAAAAAATATACGAAAAATACGGCGAGCACTTCGTTTATGCTTCGGATGAGTGGTATTTAAAGGCAGGACGTGATCTTCCGGAAGCAGAAAGATACGATGGATTCGGACAGCTTGAAAACGGCGTCGGAATGCTGCGGCTCCTTATCGATGAGTTTACAGAGGCGCTTGAAAACGAGGGCAGGCACCCGTTCAGGCACAGGAGTGTAACCATAGCGACTGGAGTTCTGGCAGCTCCGTTTCTGAGACAGCTTTCGGATATTTTTATGAAAAAATACCCCAGGATAAAAGTAGATGTGGTTACGATAATAAACCATTATTTCGGTGAACAGATAACGGTTTCAGGGCTTATCACGGGGACTGATCTGATGGAACAGTTAGGGGAGCACGGAGTTAACGAGAGGCTCCTTATCCCCGCGAATATGCTAAGGAGCAGCGAAGAGGTCTTTTTGGATGATGTGACGGTAAGCAGGCTGTCTCAAACTTTACAAGTTCCTGTCACTGTTGTAAAATCAAGCGGGCAGGATTTACTTGACGCCCTGCTTGATAAATCAGAAAAGTGAGAACAGATATGGCAAAACCAATAGTTGCGATAGTAGGCAGGCCGAATGTCGGAAAGTCTACGCTTTTTAATTCATTAGTAGGAGAGAGGATATCCATAGTAAAGGATACCCCTGGTGTCACGCGTGACAGGATCTACGCCGATGCCTCATGGCTTGACCATGATTTTACGCTTATAGATACAGGCGGTATAGAGCCTGATTCAGACGATATAATACTTTCCCGCATGCTCGATCAGGCGCAGATCGCCATAGATACGGCGGACGTCATTATTTTTGTAGTCGACGCGAAGACGGGGCTTACAGATTCAGACGGCAAGGTGGCGGATATGCTGCGCCGCTCGCATAAGCCTGTAGTCCTCTGCGTGAACAAGGTCGACGACTTCAGGAAACAGGGGAACGACATCTATGAATTCTACAATCTTGGGATAGGAGATCCGTATCCGGTTTCGGCTGCTTCAAACCTCGGCTTCGGAGACATGCTCGATGCCGTCTGCAAGGATTTTCCAGCAGGAAATTCAGATGAAGAGGAGAATGACATACCCCGTATCGCTATAATCGGAAAGCCGAATGTCGGCAAATCTTCCCTGGTAAACAGGCTTACAGGCGAGGAGAGAGCCATAGTCTCAGATATTGCGGGAACGACAAGGGATACCCTCGATTCTCTCGTAAAGTACAACGGCCAGCAGTATATATTTGTTGATACTGCGGGTTTAAGAAGGAAGAGCAGAATAAAAGAGGACCTCGAGAGATATTCTATCATCCGCGCGGTTGCAGCCGTAGAGAAGTCCGATGTCGTCATCATGATGATAGACGCGACAGAGGGAGTCACGGAGCAGGACGCGAAGATCGCGGGGATCGCCCACGACAGAGGAAAGGGCATAATTATCGCTGTAAACAAGTGGGACGCTGTAACAAAGGACAACCACACTATAAAGGAGCACACGGACAAGATCCGCCAGACTCTTTCATTTATTCCTTACGCGAAGATCGTCTTTATCTCAGCAAAGAGCGGGCAGAGAGTAAATAACCTCTATACGCTTATCGACCAGGTAATCCAGAACCAGAACCTGCGTATCCAGACAGGTGTGCTGAATGAGATCATCACAGAGGCGGTCGCCATGCAGCAGCCTCCGACAGACAAGGGGCGCAGGCTCAAGATCTTCTACACTACAGAGGTGAGCGTCAAGCCGCCTACCTTCGTTATCTTTGTAAATGACAAGAACCTGATGCATTTTTCATATCTGAGATATCTGGAGAACAGGTTAAGAGACGCATTCGGCTTTGACGGAACAGCACTTCACTTTATTGTAAGACAGAGAAAAGAGGACGAGTAATGCTTAGACTTCTGGCATTAATAATCGGTTACGCTTTTGGCAATATCCCTTCAGGCTACATCATGGGAAAAATCCAGCATGTGGATATCACCAAGCAGGGCAGCGGCAATATCGGAACAACGAACACCCTGAGAGTCCTTGGAAATCTTCAGGGTGCTCTCTGCCTTATTTTTGACTGCTTAAAGGGAATAGTTCCGGCGCTTATCATGGGCGCTGTCGCGGGATATTTCGCGCCGGGAAGCAGAGCGCTCGCTATGTTCTACGCGGCCTTTGGCGCTGTCATCGGACATGATTTCCCTGTAACCATGCACTTCAGGGGTGGAAAGGGAATAGCCACTTCACTGGGACTCTTCATCATAGCTTATCCGGTGATAGTAGCGCCGCAGCTCGGACTGTTTGTGATCGTTGTAGCGATAAGCCGCTATGTATCGCTTGGATCCTTACTCTGCGCGGTTTCGTTTCCGTTCATGGCTATGGCAGCGATCCTTACGGGACATACAGACTTTACTCTGCAGCAGGCGCCGGAGGTTATAATCCTCTCGTTCGTGGTCGGAGCTCTGGCAGTGTACCGCCATAAGGCGAATATCAAGAGGCTCGCCACAGGGACCGAAAACAAATTCTCGTTCCATCATAAAAAGAAGGAGGAAAAATAATGGCTCAGGTCACGATAATAGGGGCAGGCAGCTGGGGAAGCGCTCTTGCCTCTATTCTGGCGTGGAACGGACACAGCGTAAGAGTCTGGTCTCACAATCCTTCAGCAGTTGAAAAAATGAAAGCTGACCGACGTATAGAAAAACTCCCTGGAAATTTCTATCCGGAGGGGATAGATTTTTTCGATGATATGGGAGAGGCCTGCGACGGCAGCGAGCTCGTGGTATTTGCGGTTCCATCGACCGCGACGAGAGCCACAGCTGAAAAGATGCGGTCATTTTTTAAAGAGGAAGCAGGATATGTATCTGTATCAAAGGGCATCGAGGAGGGAACCCTCCTGACTCAGACGCAGATAATAGAGGAGGAGATACCGGGGATAAATGTCGGTGTCCTTTCCGGACCATCTCACGCTGAGGAGGTCATAAAAAAGCTTCCGACAGTTCTTGTGGCAGGCGCGGGCAATGAACAGCTCGCAAAAAAGACTCAGGACATATTCATGAATGAAAACCTGAGAGTCTATACGAGCTCTGACGTGATGGGAATTGAGGTCGGAGCCTCGCTTAAGAATGTCATAGCTCTTGCCGCCGGAATGTCTGACGGACTTGGAAACGGCGATAACACGAGAGCGGCTCTTATCACAAGAGGAATCAGGGAGATCACTGCCATAGCGGTGGCTATGGGAGGAAGGAAGGAGACTCTTTTCGGACTTGCCGGAATCGGCGATCTGATAGTCACCTGCTCCTCAAGACATTCGAGAAACCATCAGGCGGGCGAGCTTATCGGACAGGGCGTTCCGGTAAAGCAGGCCATGGAGCAGATCCACATGGTGGTCGAGGGCGTCTATTCCGCAAAGGCAGCCTTTGAGCTGGGCAAGAAATACAAGGTCTCGATGCCTATCATTACAGAGGTGAACAGGGTGCTCTTCGATGGCAAGAGCGCGAAGGATGCCGTGCATGAT
>JBJELA010000155.1:0-2412 GCA_051878915.1 Candidatus Weimeria sp. | reverse complement strand
TAGCGAGATAAGAAAGAACGACATGAAGGACGACATCAGCGTAAAGACGGTTGTTGACTTCTTCAAGCAGTCAGGAGTGAAGAGCTGCTATAAGCTCTTCGCCGTGATCCCTGATGACGAAGGAGACGATTATATCGCTGTTGCGGAAGACCCCAAGTGGTCTCCGTATTCAGAGAGGAGCAGATATACATTCATGTACTTCCATGAAGGCGAGGACGCCCCTTATAAGACTGAGGTGACTCCCGTTGGAGGAACTGATATGTCTCTTGACGAGGCAGTATCCTATCTTTCTGAGAAGGCTTCAGAAGACACAGACTTAAGCTCTGCGATAGAAAGCGGAGATAAGTACGCTGTCGAGGATTATATCAACGGTGATCCGGATAAACCGTATATAATCATGAGTCAGGGTATAATGAGTGCTTTAAAAAGTGTCCTTACCAGAAGGACTGCTCTTGCCTCATAAGGCTGTCATCTGAAAAAAAAAAGAAGGGATCTGCATATCGCAGGTCTCTTTTTTATGTTTATATACCAAAACATTACTGAGTAAGAATTGCATTTGGGAGTGGCGGGAGTGTGCGCTCCGGAAAGGATATATATATGGCTGAAGTTAAAAACTTATGGGAAGAGATGCAGGAGAACATTAAACGGGAACAGGCGGGGAAAGGCCTTACCATCGAGACGCATCCGGGCTTTGACATATCGCCTGAAGTAAGGGAACAGGCAATATCCGAGGCAAAAGACTATCTTGATGAACTCGGCATCAACACCGACGGGACAGGACGCATAAACGTATGTCTGGGCGGTGATATGTCCCGTATCGAATATGTGAACAACGAGACAAGAGTGCCTCTCTTATGGCTCGACAATAAGGACCCCCAGAAAAGGTTCTTTGACTCTGATGAGATGACATGGACTCAGATGAAAGATATGATCCATCAGCTTGATGCCGGAGAACATATTCCGGTGGAAGGGGCTGACGCAAGGGAACCGGGACCTGAGCAGGAAGCACAGTACGAGAGAGAGCGTGCTGAGGAAGTACAGGCCATGATGGCAGGAGACATGGATAATGAAAAAGCCGATGACGAGCATTTCAAGTCAGAGGTAAAGAAGTTCAATGAACCTGACAGAAAAGAGCTTAAGGAAGAGATAAAACAGCTTAAGGAAGAGCGTGAGGCACTTGTAGAAAAAGCCATGCACGAACTTTCCATAATGAAAGTTCAGGGCGGAGAACCGTCGGACTGCAAGTATATCAACAACATCATCACTGAGATCAATAACAAAGGTGCAAAGATTGAAGAAAAACAGATGGAGCTGAGAAGTGATGTCGCGAAAGCCGTCCTCACTTCACCTACAAGGGCAGCAAAAGCGATGGGAAGAGGTATCTACAACCTCGGCAGGAAGATGATAAATTCCACAAAGGAAGCCCTCGCAAAGATAGCCGACAGATTAGCCCTTGCAAATAAAAGGGCTGTTGAAAGAAGGCACGATGCCTATGCTTCAGTGGCACACGACATAACGCAGATACACCGTGACTGGAAGCACGTGAACTATACATTTGAAAAGGCGCAGGTCCGCATGATAGATGCCCTTCAGAAACATCTTGTAAAGGCATACGCCAAAAATATGCAGCGGACAGCCGCAAGAAAGAACATAAGGGGCGATATAAAACAGTTCTTTACAAAAACCCCGCATAAGCACTATGAGGCGGAAGGACTTACCGAAAAGCAGATGGCAAAGCTTGAGAGCCTGCAGAAAGCCAAGGAGTCGATAAATGAAGATGCTGAAAAGTATTTCGCTTCATATAACAGGTCAGCGGTAAAAGACCTTGCCCGTTTGCAGAAAAGGAAAGATAACCGTGAGGTTCTGGGAATGAGCTCGCATAAAAACCTTTCTGCCGATATAAGAAAGATACAGGGACAGATGAAAGCGGAAAAGAGGGCATCAAAAGACTATATGCACAGGGAAGAGAAGACCATAGCAAAGGAAGAAACAGAAAAGGAATTCTAAAAAAGTCAAGAGAGCAAAAAAATTTAAAAAACCATCGCATCTGTTTGCGGTGGTTTTTTGTTTTGTATATGAGTTGAATTATTGATCAGATCAATTGTTCCCGTTCCTTTCTGTTATAGAAACACCGTCCCTTACCTTAATGTTTTGGCATTTTAAAGCATAAATAAGGACCGCCGGCAAGCCATATCTCCACGGACTCCGCCTGAGTCTAATCTGCCGAAACATAAATAGTATGGATAATGTCGCTGACTGCGGAAATGATGCTTTTCCTGTCCAGCGATAAAACATCATTTATCACAGGACAGAACATCGTAATAGACGGCGGAGTGACACTGCAGGCTGATACGAAAGAGGGTGCAAAAACCCTCTTTCTTTATGTCCGTACAAAATTCTTATCCCTCAGCG
>JBJELA010000154.1:0-2420 GCA_051878915.1 Candidatus Weimeria sp. | reverse complement strand
TGTTCCGCTTGCTGAGATGTTCGGATATTCTACAACACTTCGTTCTATGACACAGGGACGTGGTAACTACTCCATGTTCTTCGATCACTATGATCCGGTACCAAAGAACGTACAGGAGAAGATCGTAAACGACAAGAACTGATAGTATAAAAACGGTTCTCAAACTTATATCTTGCAAAGTTTGCAGATAGTTGATATAATAGAATTTAGCTTGTGAAAAGCACCCCTCTTATGAAAAAGGAGGGGTGGAGTAAATTTTCCATAGGAGGAAATAAAAATGGCAAAAGAGCATTTTGAGCGTACAAAGCCACATTGTAACATTGGAACCATTGGACACGTAGACCATGGTAAAACAACACTTACAGCCGCTATCACAAAGGTTCTCTCAGAGAGAGTAAGCGGAAATAAGGCTGAGGCCTTCGATCAGATCGATAAGGCTCCAGAAGAGAGAGAAAGAGGTATCACAATCTCTACAGCTCATGTTGAGTATCAGACAGAGAAGCGTCACTATGCTCACGTTGACTGCCCGGGACATGCCGATTACGTTAAGAACATGATCACCGGAGCTGCACAGATGGATGGTGCTATCCTTGTTGTTGCTGCTACAGACGGTGTTATGGCTCAGACAAAGGAGCATATCCTCCTTGCTCGTCAGGTTGGTGTTCCTTACATCATCGTATTCCTTAATAAGTGCGATATGATCGATGACCCAGAGCTTCTTGAGCTCGTTGAGATGGAAGTTACTGAGCAGCTCGAAGAGTATGGTTTCGAGGGCTGCCCTATCATCAAGGGTTCTGCTTATCAGGCTCTTCAGGACGATTCAGCTCCTGCAAAGCTTGCTAACGGAGATCCACTTGATCCAGATAACCCGGATAAGAACTGGGGAGACTGCATCATGGAGCTTATGGATACTGTTGATACTTATATCCCGGATCCACAGCGTGATACAGATAAGCCTTTCCTTATGCCTGTTGAGGATGTATTTACCATCACAGGACGTGGAACAGTTGCTACAGGCCGTGTAGAGCGTGGTACTCTTAAGCTTAATGATCCGGTTGAGATCCTTGGTATCCGTGAGGATGTTGAGACTTCTACAGTAACAGGAATCGAGATGTTCCGTAAGACTCTTGATTTCGCTGAGGCTGGTGATAACATCGGTGCCCTTCTTCGTGGTATCGACCGTGACCAGATCGAGCGTGGACAGGTTGTAGCTGCTCCTGGAACAGTTACCTGCCACAAGAAGTTCACAGCTCAGGTTTACGTTCTTACAAAGGACGAGGGTGGTCGTCATACTCCTTTCTTCAACGACTATCGTCCACAGTTCTATTTCAGAACAACTGATGTAACTGGTGTCATCACTCTTCCAGAGGGAACAGAGATGTGCATGCCTGGTGATAACGTTGAGATGACAATCGAGCTCATCCATCCTATCGCTATGGAGCAGGGTCTTACATTCGCTATCCGTGAGGGTGGTCGTACAGTAGGATCAGGCCGTGTTGCCAAGATCATTGAGTAATCTGATCTTATAACAGATAGGTGAGATACACGAAGGCTTCCAGAGATTAATCTCTGGAAGCCTTCTTTTTTGTGAAAAAGGAAAATGCTTCAAAAATATGTTATTTGATTTTTTCACTACTAATTCCGTATTTCGTCAGATCTACCCGTCCATCAATGACTTCGATACCATCGGCTTCCAGTAGTTTTTTCTGCACCTCTATACCACCAAAGGCAAAACCTGGTGCCAGCTCTCCTCGTGAGTTTACGACGCGGTAACATGGGATATGATCGGGATCAGGATTCTTATGCAGGGCATTGCCGACAGCGCGTGACATTCGAGGATTACCGGCGAGTACGGCAATCTGACCATAGGTAGCTACTTTTCCACGGGGAATGCTCTTTACAGCCTCGTAGATCCTCCTTGTAGGGCTGTCACTTACCATTGAAAAACTTCGATCTATGACAGATAGTATCTGATCCAGATCGACTGAGCCGTCGAGGCGCACGGAGATCCAGTTCTCCTTGTTCATATGATAAGCAGGGGCATATCCATCAGTGTGGCTCATAAGCGCAATGAAATCAGGATCAGCCTTTACATTCACGATGGGAACAAGACTGCCCTTTGATAGACCGATTTTCCTTCCATCTATTTTCATGAACAGGGCAAACCATTTGCCGCTGTATTTTTCCTTCACAGTAATATTTTCCGGGAATTTCGCCCACGGACGCTCGACAACAGGGGAGTAGAGCTTTATGATTTTTTCTAGTATTGATTCTGTCAGGTCAACATTCTCGGAAATCTTTTTTGAATTAAGATTAGTATTCATAATCATAGTATATCATAAAATGTAACTATTAAGTATGTTGACATAGTAACGGATCTTCTGAAAACCCTTCGGGAGCACGTGCATGAGATACCGCCG
>JBJELA010000153.1:0-11932 GCA_051878915.1 Candidatus Weimeria sp. | reverse complement strand
GAATGTCTTAAGCCAGTGCATTCAGCTGATAGCCATGTTCCCACTGCTCTGCGTTTACGGTTATCAGGCATTCAGATACTATGACAAGGGTGATTCGCTTATCATCCACCGCCCGAAGAAGGAATACTCGACAGCCGAGAACATCCTTCACTGCTTAAGAGACGACAGCAGCTTTACTCCTCTTGAGGCAAAGCTTTTAGATGTCGCTCTTATACTTCACGCAGAGCACGGCGGCGGAAATAACTCTACCTTTACAACTCATCTCGTTTCATCTTCAGGAACCGATACCTACTCAGCTATCGCAGCTGCCCTGGGTTCCCTTAAGGGACCTCGTCACGGCGGCGCGAATATCAAGGTGGTAAAAATGTTCGCTGACCTGAAGAAGCACGTAAAGGACTGGACAGACGAGGACGAGGTTGCCACCTATCTCCGCGCCCTCCTTCATAAGGAGGCCTTCGACCATGCCGGGCTTATCTATGGTATCGGACACGCCGTCTACTCAGTATCTGATCCGCGTGCGGTTATTTTCCAGGGATATGTCGAGCAGCTCGCTGAGGCAAAAGGCTATGAGAAAGAGTACGCGCTCTACTCTCTTGTGGAAAAGCTTGCTCCGCAGATCATCGCCGAGGAGAGGAAGATGTACAAGGGAGTCAGCCCGAATGTCGATTTCTTCAGTGGTTTCGTATATCAGATGCTCGGTCTGCCGATTGAGCTCTTCACTCCTATTTTCGCGATCGCGAGAATAGCCGGCTGGTCAGCCCACCGCATGGAGGAGATCTGCCACCACGATAAGATCATGAGACCTGCTTATATGACAGTCGCGGAGCACAGAAAGTATGTTCCGATTGATGAGAGGCAGTAGATATGAAGAATTTCAATATCATGCTGATCTTTGACATCGTCATCGCCGGATTAGGAGTATATCTGCTCTATTCAGCCATTACGATGAGAAAAGAAAAAGAAGTACCAGAGATGTTCATTGCGAAGGAAGAAGCAAGCCGCTGCGAAGACAAACAGGGTTTCGCGGCCTACATGTTCCCGAAGACAATGGTTTTCGCGATAACCAGCCTTGCAAGCGGAATATTGTGCTTTTTAGCGGACATGAAACTATTGCCTTTAAATAAAAAAAGCGGTAATATTTTTGGTATAGTTATGCTTATGGTTTTCCTGGCAGCGTGGCTTTATTTCACAATTTTCTTAAAGCGCGCCAAAGAGAAATACTTTAAGCCGGATATTTATATTTAAAGGGTAAAGGTAATAAAGGTAAAAGGACATGAAAGAAAGTGCAAAGATTCTAATTGGCGATGACTCAATTCTCGCCAGAAAACAGTTGAAAGATACCATCTCGCTCTACCTGAAGGATCCTGTTTTTATCGAGGCCACTAATGGTAAGGAGGCTATCTCCAAATACGAGGAGGAGAAGCCGGATCTGACGTTCCTCGATATAGTTATGCCAGTCCGTGATGGAATTCTCGCAACACTTGAGATCACAAAAAAAGACAGCTCAGCAAAGATTATCATTGTCTCCTCAATAGGTACCCAGAAGCAGCTTACCGCTGCGGTACAGGCCGGCGCCATAGATTTCGTGCAGAAGCCTGTAAAGAACGAGCTTATCGAACAGTTATTGAACAAGTATTTAGGGGGAGAATGATATGTACGCACAGTTTTTTGGCAGTTATTTACTCAGTAAAAACGCTGTTACTCCAAAACAGCTGACAGAGGCTATCTCACACCTTGCTGATTCCCACATAAAGCTTGGCACACTTGCCATGCACAAAGGGTATATGACAGCTGAAGAGGTCAATGAAGTATGTATGCTTCAGAAGCGTGAGGATAAGCACTTCGGACAGATAGCTGTTGAGAAGAATTACCTGTTCGAGGATCAGCTGAACGAATTGTTAAATGCCCAGTCTCCTGATTATCTGCTTTTAGGACAGAACCTCGTAGATATGGGTGCCCTGACAAATAACCAGCTTGAGGAGCTTCTGGTTGGTTACCAGGAGGACAATGAGCTTAAGTACGGCCTCTCCTCAAAGGATATTCCTGATGAGACTATCCAGCTCGTCAACAAATTCTTCGAGCAGACCGGAAAGCCGATCCCGAAGAATATCCTTATCTACATGAACCTCCTGTTCAACAACCTGGTAAGGTTCATTGGATTTGACTTCACTCCGCTGACTCCTATTTTTTCAAAATCATACGAAACCAACTACTGCATTACCCAGCAGATCACAGGTTTCATGCCGATGCTCAGTGGAATTGACATGGAGCAGGATACAGCCTTAAGCTTCGCAAGCAGATACGCGAAAATGGAATTCACAGAATTCAATGAGTATGTAAAAGCTTCACTCGAGGATTTCATCAATCTCCACAACGGTCTGTTCTCAGTGAACATGTCAAACAACTACTCAAAGGAGGCTGATCTCGAGCCGCCTTTACACACAGATGAGAAAACCCTGATGCTCTCAGATGACGCGTTCATAGTTCCTATCATCTATCCGTTCGGCACTATCTACTTTATCGTAAGCAACTCGGCAGGAGCAGGTGCTGACGGCACTGATACAGAATAACAGTAAAACAGCAACAGAAAAGCAGGCCCGCG
Source organism: Candidatus Weimeria sp. (assembly GCA_051878915.1). GTDB lineage: Bacteria > Bacillota > Clostridia > Lachnospirales > Lachnospiraceae > Weimeria. The sequence goes on along the minus strand of JBJELA010000153.1, from coordinate 9,330 downwards.
GGCCTGCCTTTTTTTATTCTTTTATTTTTCAGATTCCCAGGAATCCCTTTACTGTCTGAGGCATCTCAGCTACCTCACAGGTCGTCTTATGACGGACAGGTGCTGACTTTATCTCTTCGATGGCAGGCGGGATCTTCGTGCCCGAAGCTTCTGAGAGATCATCTGTAAGCTCGAGATCCGTTTTATTTCTGTCATCCTTTCCTATCGCCTCCATAACAGTTCTGGTGAACTTGTACGGGCTTGCGGTGGAAGCAATGACTACCGGCTTGTCGTCTCCTGTATCCTTCAGATACTTCTGATATACCGCACTGGCTACGGCTGTATGTGGATCGATCACATATCCTGTATCGTCATATACCCTCTTTATCTCAGCTGAGGTCTCAGCCTGATCCGCAAAGTTACCATAAAAATCTGAAAGCTTCTCTCTCATCGAAGGAGTGATAGTGTACTTACCATCCTCGCTGAGCTCCTTCATAAACTCCGCATCCTGTCTGTCGTCTTCACCGGCGATACGGTAGATGAGTCTCTCGAGGTTTGAGGAAATAAGGATATCCATGGACGGAGAGCTCGTCAGATGGAACTCACGGTTCCTGTCATAGGTACCTGTTCCAAAGAAATCGTAGAGGACCTTATTCTCGTTTGACGCGCATATCAGCTTGTCGACAGGAAGTCCCATCTGCTTTCCGTAGTAGCAGGCGAGAATGTTTCCGAAGTTTCCAGTTGGAACCGTGACGTTTATTTTGTCCCCGGAGCTGATCCTGCCCTCTTTTAACAGGCGGGTATATGCATATACATAGTAGACGATCTGCGGTACGAGACGTCCGATATTTATGGAGTTTGCTGATGAGAACTGGAAGCCGTGGTCTGCGAGCTCCGCGTTCAGCTTCTCATCGCCGAACATCTGCTTTACGCCGGTCTGAGCCTGGTCAAAGTTACCGTTGATGCCGACTACAAAGGTATTATCACCGGTCTGTGTAACCATCTGTCTCTTCTGGATATCTGAGACACCGTCCTTCGGGAAAAATACGATGATCTTCGTTCCCGGAACATCTGCGAAGCCTGCAAGCGCTGCCTTTCCAGTGTCTCCGGAGGTAGCTGTAAGGATTACGATTTCGTTTTTGATGTTATTCTTCTTTGCTGCTGTAGTCATCAGATGTGGCAGAATGGAAAGCGCCATATCCTTGAAAGCGATGGTTTTGCCGTGGAACAGCTCCAGATAGTAGGCTCCATCAGCGTATGTCATCGGCGCGATCTCTTCAGTATCGAACTTTGAGTCATAAGCGCTTGCTATGCAGTGCTTTAACTCTTCCTCTGTAAAGTCCGGAAGCATCAGTTTCATGACCTCGTATGCCACCTGCCTGTAATCCATACCTGCAAGCTCCTCGAAAGTCCTGTCGAGCTTCGGGATCTCAGTCGGGACATACAGGCCGCCGTCCGGTGCCAGTCCTTTGAGGATGGCCTGGGAAGCCGTGACTCTGTCACTCTTATCTCTCGTACTTACGTATTCTACGCTCATCTTTATTCTTCTCCTTCTTAGTCAAAAACAACTGTCCGTAATACACGAACGGTCTTATTATAAATAAAATGACCTTTTTCGTCAATGATATGTTAAAATAAAATCATGTCCTACGGTATATACAAAACTGCATTAAAGGATGGTACAGAAAGCTTCCGGGTAAGCTTTTACCACGCAAAAAAGCACATCACTGTCGGAAGCTACCCTGATGAAAAAGCAGCCGAAACCGCTCTGAAGGAAGCCCTTGCCCTCTATGATGATCCTGCTGTCACCATAGAGAACTTCAGGCATTCCATCACACAGGTCTCTTCTGACAAGGCCGTCTCCATCTTAAATCACAGGGACAACCATGTCTATTTCAAAACGCCGATTTACCTGATGCAGGGATATTTTCTGTATTTTCTCAGTGAAAAGCAGGTCCTGAAATTCGACAACGACGACCTGTTCTACTACTCTACCCACCGGATCTTAAGTCACGACGGCCATCTCTATGTAAATGACTATGGCTCACAGTATTCCCTGTTCGCGAGATACGGCATCAGGAATTTTGCCGTGAAGGGCGTCGACTACAGCTTTGCGAACGGAGACTCCAACGACCTGCGCTATGAGAATGTGATCGTGATAAACCCTTATAACGGCGTCAGGCAGCTGGACTACAACGGAATGATCCGCTATGAGGCAAAAATCCACATTAACGGATACATCAGGATAGGTATTTTCCACAGCATGGAAAAAGCCGCCGTCGCATACAACAAGGCCGTTGACTTCTGTCTGTCACACGGCCTCAAAAAGAATTTCGTGAAAAATTATGTAGTTGATCTGAATGTCAATGAGTACAGATCCATCTACGACAGCGTCTCTCTTCCAGACAGCCTTCTGACTGCTGTAAATACCTTTAATCTGCGTTTTCCTGCAGATGTGGAATAGGCAGAAAATCAGGCAGTCCATCGTTGAATGGTACTTCAACTTCGCCCTGGATCAACGGTTTGAGGTATTTTACCATCTTATCGGTCACATCGTTCCCTCTCTCGTTTATGAAATCGCGGGGAACGCTCTTTACGCCGTTGGCCACCTCAGACACCGGCACCGAATCAAACGAGATATGATAATCATCTCCGTCGTCTCTTACCATCGTAGCCATAAGGCCCGTCTTATTTTCCTCAGCCAGGTCCACTCCTGCGCCGGCAAGTTCAAACGCCTCATCGAGGTCAGTCTTTGAAGCCAGATGTGCGGCACAGCGCTGTGGGATATTCAGCTCTACGCTTCTGATCTTTACGCCGAGAGCCTGACCTAAGATATGCTCCAGCGCCTTGCCTGCTCCAGACAGCATCGCGTGGCCGAACTTGTCCTTCTTTGCATCCGCTGCTGAGATATAATCTCCATTGGCATCCTTTACGCCCTCAGAAACCGCGATAAGGACTGAGTTTCTCTCTTTTAAAAGTGAACGCGTATCAGCTATGCAGTTCTCTATGGAGAATGGAACCTCCGGCAGATAAATAAGCTGCGGGGCATTGATCTCATCTGTCCTGGCCAGTGCCGACGCTGCCGTAAGCCAGCCGCTGTCACGTCCCATCACCTCAACTATGGTAATGCTCTTTACCGGGTAGATCATAGTGTCATAAGCCATCTCCCTCAGGGTAGCCGCTACATACTTTGCGGCTGAGCCAAAGCCGGGTGTGTGGTCTGTGCAGAGAAGATCGTTGTCAATGGTCTTTGGGATTCCGATAACGTTTATCGGATGTTCCTTTTTACTAAAGAAGCCCGCGAGCTTCATTACCGTATCCATCGAGTCATTTCCGCCGATCCCGAAGAAGGTCTCTATATCGTGACTTCTGAAATAGCTGTAGAGCGACTCATAGACAGCCTGCTCAGCATTCGGATCAGGAAGCCTGAGTCTGCATGAGCCTAAGTACATCGCGGGTGTGACCTTAAGCTTTTCGATAAAATCAGGATCCGCGTTCATTTTTTCAGTAAGGTCACAGATATTCTGTGACAGTACGCCGACGATGCCGTTTATCCCGCCGTAGACATGGTCATATCCAACCTCAGCAGCCCGTTTGATGACTCCGGCAAGCGACGCGTTAATGGCCGCAGTCGGTCCTCCGGACTGGATCACGATACAGTTTTTCATTGCAAACTCCTTCCATACAGGCACAGCTCATAGTGAGTATAAATAAAAATCTCAGCCCCTGCCCTGTACTTCTCAGGCAGAGCATCGACCGAGGTGTAGACAGTATCTGTGCCGCCTGCCGTCACATCTCTGATAATTCCATCCCTTGCTTTCCCGGTGACTCCGTGAACCGCGTCATCGAAGGCGGCCATCACGGCAGCGCACCTCTCCGCCTTTCCGCTCTCGTAATCTCCGCATGCCTCAAGGTAAATATCAGTAAGGATAGTAATTATCGTACTTTGAAAAATATCATCCGGAGTAGTCTCCAGGAAATATCTGATCTGGTTTCTCCACGCGTAGTACGTGCCAAAGGTATTCTTCACCTCCGCCCGCTGTCCCAGACCATGGAGAGCCATTGCCGCTCCGACATTCGCGACTCTGTAACCGGCCTTTCTGACCCTGTAGCACCACATCGTATCGTCCCAGTATATGTAGTTTTCCTCTGGAAGAAGCCCGATCTCATGTACCAGTGATGTTCTTATCATAAGAGCGCAGGCAGGGGAAGCATCTGAATAGACGACCTCTGGCGCAGTGCCGTCTTCTATTTTTCCAAAATACGGTGAGACCGTTCCTGCCAGCTCGTAACTGATATCGAGGCCATAGCACTGAATCAGGTCAGGATTGTCGAGAAAATATATCTTCGCCGCTGCCATCCCGCTTTCCGGATTTTTATCGAGATGGTCTGTAAGGACTCCTACACAGTTCTCATCGAGCAGACAGTCATTGTCTACACACATCAGATACTCGTAGTCCTCATCTGAATCGAGCGCGGCGCGAAGTGCCGTATCAAATCCGCCTGCTCCGCCCTTATTCTCATCATTTACCAGAAGCGTGACCTTCATATCAGGATGTTCCCTGATGAACCTCCTTATCACGTCGACTGAATCATCCGTTGAATGATTGTCGCAGACATAGACATCAAAGTCCTTCAGCTTCTGCTCAGACACTGCCGTAAGACACTGTCCTATCATATCGCGCTTATTGTAATTGCAGATACAGACCGCAGCTTTTTTCATAGGCGAATCCTCCGTCTTCTATTTTCACATTTAAGCGGAAAATTTGCAACCATTTTTAATGACTATTGTCATCTGATAAGAAAAGCCGTTTAAGCCCTGCCAAAATTTTTTTTCTGAATTATTACAGATCCCTGCTTTCCGCCGCGAAGCGTTTTTTTACGTCACGGATTACATACTGGTAGGCTATGGCATCGAAGATTCCTGTAACTATCCAGGCTGCCGGATCTCCTGCCACGCCGAGCAGGTAACTGTTGAAGTGGATTGAAAGCATCGCTGTCGTAAATCTGGCCGCAAGCTCCAGGACTCCGCCCATCATCGGAAGAAAGCCGTAGCCGCAGCCCTGCATCATGTCTCTGTATATGAAAAGGATTCCAAGCGGCATGTAGCAGATGATTGACAGATAGGTGTAAGCCTTCGCCCATGGAAGGATGGCGTTCATATCGACATCTGAGCCCAGGAACAGCGGAATGGCCGGCTTTAAGAGCACCAGTCCAAGGCCTAAGCCTGCCGCGGACGCTATGGCTGAGATCACGATTGCCACATGCGAGCCCCTGTTGATCCTGTCGATATCCCTTTTACCGAAATTCTGTCCCGTGTATGTGGCCATGGCCTGACCTAATGCCGGGAAAGCCTGTGTCAGAAGGTTTCCGACCTTTGAAGACGCGTTGAATCCCGCGATCGCGGTCGAGCCGAAACGGTTAATGGCTGACTGCATGATCATGGTTCCGGATGCCGTGATGCCGAACTGAAGCGCCATCGGAAAGCCCACTCCGAGCTGCTTTTTTGCGTAGCTGCCTTTGATTCTCCACTCACCCTTATGTGGAACGAGAATTTTTACCTTTGCGAGGATGTAAAAAAGGCAGCAGACAGCTGAGATTGCCTGTGAAGCTATTGTCGCTATCGCCGCGCCCTTTACTTCCCATTTGAATACTATGATAAAAAGCAGATCCAGGAAGATATTCAGGACTGCTGACAAAATAAGGAAGAACAATGGTGCCTTTGAGTTTCCGACCGCGCGAAGGAGTGCCGAAAACAGGTTGTAGAAGCAGACTGCCGCCGTTCCTCCTGTGATGATAATGATATAGTCATAGGCATAGTGGTAGATGTTCTTCGGGGTGTTCATCAGATGAAGAAGCGCGCCCATTGAAAGTACGGAAATTACCGTCATAACGACAGAGACTATGACTGACAGAAATACAGCGTTGGAAACCGACTGCCTGATGCCCTTCTCGTTCCTGGCGCCGAAACGCTGCGAGGTAAGCACGGTAAAGCCGGTCGAAAGACCGTTGGCAAAGCCTAATACGAGGAACATGATGGTTCCTGTAGAGCCAACTGCCGCGAACGCCTCTTCTCCCACATATCTGCCGACTATGATCGAATCCACCATGTTGTAGAACTGCTGGAACATATTTCCGATAAATATCGGCAGGAAAAATTTCAGAATGATCGGCATCGGCCGTCCCTTTGTCATATCCAACTGCATTATTTTTATAACTCCTGTAATATATCTTTTCTAAAAAACCGCGTTATCGTTTATTTTACACCGATGAAAAGGAAAATCAATATAATTTCTATAAAAAAAGACGGCCGGACTGCCTTCTCAAATGACTGGCAGTCCGAAACCATCTCTTATCAGTAATCCACACTTATCAGCATAAGCCCTTTGGCCGGTGCAGTAGGTCCGGCCTTTTTGCGGTCCTTCGCCTCGAGGATGTCTCCCACATCCCCGGGCGTAAGCTTCCCTTCACCGACCAGCAGAAGAGTTCCTACTATGATTCTTACCATATTCTGCAGAAATCCGGTGCCGTGGAACGTAAAATAGATATATCCCTTTGAGCGCCTGACCTCGATCCGGTCCACAAGGCGGACAGTGGATTTTTTCATGTGAGAATTTCCGCAGAAACTTCTGAAGTCGTGCTCACCGACCAGGATATCAGCAGCCTGCTGCATCGCCGCGCAGTCTACATCGTGCTCTAAGACGGCATAGTACTTTCTGTTGAAGACCGGATGTACAGGCCCGTAAAAAGCCGTGTAGCGGTAAGTCTTTCCAGTGGCGTTATAGCGGGCGTGGAAGCGGTCTGAGGCAATGGTCACATCCCTTACTGCGATATCATCTGGAAGATACCTGTTGCAGTAGTCTCTTATGGCGTCACATCCCAGAGGAGTGTCGAGCCTTACAGATGCGACCATACCCCTCGCATGGACACCAGCATCAGTCCTGCCGGCGCCGATCACCTCCGGGATCACTTCAGGAGAGTCGGTGCCTTCCCTCTCTATGCTCTCACGGCTCATCAGCATAAATCCCAGGACTCTCTCGATCTTGCCCTGGACAGTAGGCCTGTCAGGCTGGTGCTCCCAGCCGAAGTAGCGGGTTCCGTCATATTCTATTTTCAGCTTGTAATTCTTTTCACTCATGATTAACAGTTTAATTCAAAACCCAGCGTAAATCAACACAGCATTCTATAATAGTATATGGAGGATTATATGGAAGAATTCTTTGGGAGTCTGACACCTGATATCCCGCAAAGCCTTGCTAAGCTTATTTTTTTGCGAAAATTTTTATTTTGTGTACTGCGTATATGTAAATCCGGTAAGGAGGCCATGAGTAGTAAGCGAGCTGTCGGTTTCAGTACAAAATGGCAGAAAAAGCGATATAATACGGAAATCAAGAGTCCTGCCTACGTGTGAAAACAGGAAAATCCGGAAATCACACGTAGTATAATGGTCGAGCACAGCTTTGAATTGATAATGCTGCCTGGTCTTAACGGAGGACCGGATGGGCGAAGTTTAAAAGTGTCTGGGAATGTCTCCTGGCGCTTTCTGAGTTGCAAAGCCACAGAAAACTGTCTACGTGTGAAAATGAAAAAATCCAGAAGTCACACGTAGTATTTGGAATCTGCCTACGTGTGAAAATAGAAAAATCCAGAAGTCACACGTAACAGAATACATGAGTTGGCACATGATACGGAATTCACGGGTATGCACGCTGTCGATTTCCGTACCAAATGGCTGAAACTGACAAATGGTACGGAATTCACGAGTATGCAAGCCATGGATTTCCGTACCAAATGGCTGGATTTGCCAAATGGTACGGAAAATACGAGTAAACCCGCTGTAGATTTCCGTACCAAATGACGAGAATTGCCAAATGGTACGGAAAGCAAGTCAAAGCACGCCGTCGATTTCCGTACCAAATTACTGGATTTGGCAAATGGTACGGAATTCACGGGCAAACAGGCTGTGGTTTTCCGTACCAAATGGCTGAAACTGGCAAATGGTACGGAATTCACGAGTGTGCAAGCTGCCGATTTCCGTACCAAATGGCTGGATTTGCCAAATGGTACGGAAAGCAAGTCAAAGCACGCCGTCGATTTCCGTACCAAATGACTAGAACTGGCAAATGGTACGGAAAGCAAGTCAAAGCACGCTGTCGATTTCCGTACCAAAACGCAAGAATTGGCAAATGGTACGGAATTCACGAGTATGCAAGCCATGGATTTCCGTACCAAATAGCTGGATTTGCCAAATAGTACGGAAAGCAAGTCAAAGCACGCCGTCGATTTCCGTACCAAATGGCTGGATTTGCCAAATGGTACGGAAAGCAAGTCAAAGCACGCCGTCGATTTCCGTACCAAATGACTGGAATTGGCAAATGGTACGGAAAACAGGAGAATTCACGGGTAAGCAAGCTGCAGCCTGATAAAAAATATATACGCATTTGACGAAAAAATAAGAAACGGCCTCAAATCCTTATAAATCAAGGATTTGAGGCCATTTTTGCTTTATAAAGTGTCAAACTCGAAACTAACAGTTTAGTTCAAAACCCGGCGTAAATCAACACAAACTCATAAAACCAACACAGTCTCTTAAATTCAACACAGCCTTTTAGAATATGAAGGAATCCTTCTGCCGCATTAAAACCCGGTGTAGAACTCGCTGTTCATGGTAAGTGGATTGTCCTTATCAGGGGCAACGTAGATATCGTATTTCTGAAGGATCCTGATAGTGTTCGTAAATGAACTGTACACCGGAAGAGTAACTGTATCTATCTGCTGTGACTGGCCTTTTGCGGGAACATCGATATTTATCTGGCCGGCCTCAGTCTCAGTACTTGCTGTGGCGTAGTCAAAGCTTCTGATATCCTTTTCATAGGCGGCCTTTATCTCCGGATAGATATCGCCATTCTTTGAATAGAGTTCTGTGGCTGAATTATTGTTGTTCTGGTACGAAACAGATATACGATTCAGGTTCTTCATGATTTTTTCATCATGGAAGATCCTGAAATAGCCCTGTCTGAATTCGTCTGACGAGATAATTTTTTCCATAAGGTCTGATGCCCGTGGCGGGATGATCACCTTACGGCTTACAGTCCGGCCGCTCTTCATGCGGTAGGCGATAGTCATCTGTATATAATGGTCAGGCACTTTAAGCACAGTGTCTTTTGTATGTTCCCTGGTGCTCTTCTCGCCGCAGTCGAGCAGAGCGTTGACAGTATCAATATCTGTAAGCTTCATGTAAGAGGCAGCATACTCCTCGTTGTCGTATATAGCATCAGAACCGGCTATATAGGCGCTCTTTACATCTGCCTTGTCCGGTATCCATCTGCTGTATCCCGTCAGGTCATATGT